>NZ_JBFRPJ010000027.1:1299-4011 GCF_041471945.1 Vibrio sp. 10N.261.51.A4 | reverse complement strand
ATCACCGTCAACCGTTAGGCTGCTGGCCGTCAAGTCATCGCCTTCTACGTCAGAAGCTTGCGATAGAAGCTGCTCTTGGCTTAGACGAATCGAACCGTCTTCGTCGATTGAGTACGCTAGGTCGCCAGACACTGGCGCATCATCTACGGCAGTTACGCTTACGTCGATGTTTGCTGACACCGTATCGGTGCCGTCAGACACATCAAAACCGAAGTTTACGTCGCCATTGAAGTTTTCATTCGGCGCAAAGGTGTAAGTCCCGTTGCCGTTGTCGGTCAAGATACCGTCGCCGCCATCGTAGGTCACACCTTCAATCGTTAGGTTGTCGCCTTCAATGTCAGTAGCGCCTGTTAATAGGTCTGCATCGGTGAAGATAAGCGTTCCATCTTCTTCAACACTGAACTGTTGATCTTGAGGTACTGGCAAATCATTTACTGGGTTAACGGTTAGGTCTGCAGAAGCTTGAACCGTATTGGTGCCATCAGAGATATCGAAGCTGATATCGATGTCACCATTGAAGTTCTCATCTGGCGTGATGGTGAAGCTGCCGTCATCATTAGCTACAACCGTCGCATCTCCACCAACCGTTAGGCCGCTAGCAGTAAGGTCATCGCCCTCTACGTCAGATGCTTGTGATAGCAATTGCTCTTGGCTTAAACGGATAGAACCGTCTTCATCGATTGAGTACGCTAGGTCACCCGATACAGGCGCATCATCAACGGCAGTTACGCTTACGTCGATGTTGGCAGAGACCGTATCGGTGCCGTCTGATACATCAAAACCGAAGTTTACGTCGCCATTGAAGTTTTCATTCGGTGCGAAGGTGTATGTGCCATTACCGTTGTCGGTAAGGATACCGTCGCCACCATCGTAGGTCACACCTTCAACCGTTAGGTTGTCACCTTCAATGTCTGTCGCGCCTGTAAGCAGATCCGCGTCTGTGAACAGTAAAGTACCGTCTTCTTCAACACTGAATTGCTGATCTTGAGGAACTGGCAGGTCATTGATTGGGTTAACGGTTAAATCGGCAGAAGCTTGAACGGTATTGGTACCATCTGAGATATCGAAGCTGATATCAATGTCGCCATTGAAGTTCTCATCTGGCGTGATGGTGAAACTGCCATCATCGTTAGCTACAACCGTCGCATCACCACCAACCGTTAGGCCGCTAGCAGTAAGGTCATCGCCTTCAACATCAGATGCTTGTGATAACAGTTGCTCTTGGCTTAGACGGATAGAACCATCTTCATCGATTGAGTACGCTAAATCGCCTGACACAGGTGCATCATCAACGGCAGTTACACTTACATCGATGTTTGCAGAGACCGTATCGGTGCCGTCTGATACATCAAAGCCAAAGTTTACGTCGCCATTGAAGTTCTCATTCGGAGCAAAGGTGTACGTACCATTACCGTTATCAGTAAGAATACCGTCGCCACCATCGTAGGTCACACCTTCAACTGTAAGGTTGTCACCTTCGATGTCTGTAGCACCTGTTAACAGGTCTGCATCGGTGAAGATGAGCGTGCCATCTTCTTCAACGCTGAACTGTTGATCTTGAGGGACTGGCAGGTCGTTAACTGGGTTAACCGTTAGGTCAGCTGATGCTTGAACCGTATTGGTGCCATCAGAGATATCGAAACTGATATCGATGTCACCATTGAAGTTCTCATCTGGCGTAATCGTGAAACTGCCATCATCGTTTTGAGTAACGGTTGCATCACCGCCAACCGTTAGGCCGCTAGCAGTAAGGTCATCACCTTCCACATCTGATGCTTGTGATAACAGCTGCTCTTGGCTTAAACGGATAGAACCGTCTTCATCGATTGAGTACGCTAGGTCGCCTGACACAGGTGCATCATCAACTGCCGTAACGCTCACATCGATGTTTGCAGAGACTGTATCGGTACCATCTGATACATCAAAGCCAAAGTTTACGTCGCCATTGAAGTTCTCATTCGGAGCAAAGGTGTACGTACCATTACCGTTGTCGGTAAGAATACCGTCACCGCCATCGTAGGTCACACCTTCAACCGTTAGGTTGTCACCTTCAATGTCCGTTGCGCCTGTTAATAGGTCTGCATCAGTGAAGATGAGTGTGCCGTCTTCTTCAACGCTGAACTGTTGATCTTGAGGTACTGGCAGGTCATTAACTGGGTTAACGGTTAGGTCAGCTGATGCTTGAACCGTATTAGTACCATCTGAGATATCGAAGCTGATATCGATGTCGCCATTGAAGTTCTCATCTGGCGTAATCGTGAAGCTGCCGTCATCATTAGCTACAACCGTTGCATCTCCACCAACCGTAAGGTCGCTAGCTGTCAGGTCATCGCCTTCAACATCTGACGCTTGCGATAGCAATTGCTCTTGGCTTAAACGGATAGAACCGTCTTCATCGATTGAGTACGCTAAGTCACCAGACACTGGCGCATCATCAACCGCTGTAACACTCACATCGATGTTGGCAGAGACCGTATCGGTGCCATCTGACACATCGAAGCCGAAGTTTACGTCACCATTGAAGTTTTCATTCGGTGCGAAGGTGTATGTGCCATTACCGTTGTCGGTAAGAATACCGTCGCCACCGTCGTAGGTCACACTTTCAATAGTAAGGTTGTCACCTTCAATGTCCGTTGCGCCTGTTAATAGGTCTGCATCAGTGAAGATTAACGTGCCGTCTTCTTCAACACTGAATTGTTGGTCTTGTGGAAC
>NZ_JBFRPJ010000027.1:0-661 GCF_041471945.1 Vibrio sp. 10N.261.51.A4 | reverse complement strand
ATGTCACCGTTGAAGTTTTCATCTGGCGTAATCGTGAAACTGCCGTCATCGTTTTGAGTAACGGTTGCATCACCGTCGACCGTTAAGCCGCTGGCTGTTAGGTCATCGCCTTCAACATCTGATGCTTGTGATAGCAACTGCTCTTGGCTTAGACGAATCGAACCATCTTCGTCGATTGAGTACGCTAGGTCGCCAGACACTGGCGCATCATCAACGGCAGTTACGCTCACGTCGATGTTTGCTGATACCGTATCGGTGCCATCTGACACATCGAAGCCGAAGTTTACGTCACCATTGAAGTTTTCATTCGGTGCGAAGGTGTATGTGCCATTACCGTTGTCGGTAAGAATACCGTTGCCACCGTCGTAGGTCACACTTTCAATAGTAAGGTTGTCACCTTCAATGTCCGTTGCGCCTGTTAATAGGTCTGCATCAGTGAAGATTAACGTGCCATCTTCTTCAACGCTGAACTGTTGGTCTTGAGGGACTGGCAGGTCATTAACTGGATTAACAGTAAGGTCTGCAGAAGCTTGAACGGTATTGGTGCCATCAGAGATATCGAAACTGATATCGATGTCACCATTGAAGTTCTCATCTGGCGTAATCGTAAAGCTGCCATCGTCGTTGGCTACAACCGTTGCATCACCGTCAACCGTTAGGC
>NZ_JBFRPJ010000026.1:0-189540 GCF_041471945.1 Vibrio sp. 10N.261.51.A4 | reverse complement strand
GACATCGCCAGGCTTTAAATATCGTTACCTGTGTATACATGTAACAACATCTACAGTGTACTAATCTGTTGATGACAATTTTTTGGAGGGATGGCTGAGTGGTCGAAAGCACCGGTCTTGAAAACCGGCAACCGTTAATAGCGGTTCTAGGGTTCAAATCCCTATCCCTCCACCACCATTAGAAAGCCCGCTGAGAAATCAGCGGGCTTTTTTCTTATCTGCGATATACATAAATTAAAGGGTAAGGGCACTGACGTGCTCTTCCCTTTTTTGTATTTAAAACAATGACGACTAGTCCGCTAAATATTTCCCTTCTGCAACTTGCCAGAACGCTCGAATTAGAGGGTTATCTAGCTGTGCTCGCTTACAACATACGCCTAACTCAAATGGCTTGATAGGTTCTATCTTTAAGCGGCTAACTTTATCTCTTACTGGACTGTTGTTTATGACCACATCAGGTGCGATGCCAACTCCACATCCTAGTGCCACCATACTTACAATCGCCTCATGGCCAGAAACTTGCGCGTATATGTTGGGTTTTATCTTCATCTTTTTAAACCATGCATTGGCTCGTTCACGCGCTGTTCCTGCTTCTGGGATGATAAAGGGCACTTCATTCCAGTTTGGCTTATCGGATTGCAGTTGTTGGCTAAAGCTACTCACACCAGATGGAATGATGACTGACAGTGGAATATCGCTGATGGTTTCGAATTCTAACCTTGAAGGAAGGATGTCTGGCTTTGCTGAAATCGCGATATCCGCTTCATCGTTTAAGATCTTGTCGATGGATTGAGCTGGATCACCAGTAGAGAGCTTAAATTCAATATACGGATGAATAGCCCTAAATTCGGTTATGAGTTCAGGTAGGTGACTGTAGCTAGCCGTTACTGAACAAAATATACGGATCTCACCTTTAAGTTCTTGCTCTCCGCCCTTCAGGTGAAGGTTATATTGCTGCCACTCTCCCACGATGCTCAATGCTACAGGCAATAGGTGTTTTCCTGCTGGGGTAAGATCAACACTGCGGTTGTCTCTGATTAGCAGTTCTTGTCCTGTTTCCTCTTCAAGCTTTTGTATCTGACGGCTCAGCGCTGAAGGACTGACGTGCATAGCAGCAGCGGTTTTGCTGAAACTCTTGCTGTCGCATAAATGTATAAATAATTGTAGAGATTTTATGTTCATGTTCTGCGATCGTTTCCATGTTGCATTTATTGCAATAACTAATTGTGAATATATCACTTTCAGCAACGGAGTGTCTGTTTTAGTATGAAGTCATTCGATAGAGAGATATCGACCTTACGGACTTATTTTTAAAGGAGTGCCCTAGAATGGCTAACTATTTCAATACATTAAACCTTCGTGAACAACTAGACCAATTAGGTCGTTGCCGCTTTATGGATCGTGAAGAATTCGCGACAGAAGCTGAATACCTTGAAGGTAAGAAAATCGTAATTGTTGGTTGTGGTGCTCAAGGCCTAAACCAAGGTCTAAATATGCGTGATTCTGGTCTAGACGTATCTTACGCTCTACGCCAAGCGGCAATTGATGAAAAGCGTCAATCATTCAAAAATGCTGATGAAAACGGCTTTGTTGTGGGTAGCTACGAAACGCTAATCCCTCAAGCAGACCTAGTAATCAACCTTACTCCTGATAAGCAACACACAAACGTTGTTGAAACAGTAATGCCTCTAATGAAGCAAGGCGCTGCTCTTGGTTACTCTCACGGCTTCAACGTTGTGGAAGAAGGCATGCAATTACGTGCTGACCTTACTGTAGTAATGGTTGCACCTAAGTGTCCAGGCTCTGAAGTTCGCGAAGAGTACAAACGTGGCTTCGGTGTACCAACACTTATCGCTGTTCACCCAGAAAACGACCCTAAAGGCGAAGGTTGGGATATCGCTAAAGCTTGGGCTGCAGGTACTGGTGGTCACCGTGCAGGTTGCCTAGAGTCTTCTTTCGTAGCAGAAGTTAAATCTGACCTGATGGGTGAGCAAACTATCCTTTGTGGCATGCTACAAGCGGGTTCTATCGTATCTTACGAGAAGATGATTGCTGATGGCATCGAACCTGGCTACGCAGGCAAGCTTCTACAATACGGTTGGGAAACGATTACTGAAGCACTTAAGTTTGGTGGCGTAACTCACATGATGGATCGCCTATCTAACCCGGCTAAAGTTAAAGCGTTTGAGCTTTCTGAAGAGCTTAAAGACCTAATGCGTCCGCTTTACAACAAGCACATGGATGACATCATCTCTGGTCACTTCTCTAGCACAATGATGGCTGACTGGGCGAACGATGACGTGAACCTACTAGGCTGGCGTGAAGAGACAGGCGAAACTGCATTCGAAAACTACCCAGCTTCTGACGTAGAAATCTCAGAGCAAGAGTACTTCGACAACGGTATCCTAATGGTTGCTATGGTTCGTGCCGGTGTTGAGCTAGCATTCGAAGCTATGACGGCATCAGGCATCATTGATGAGTCTGCTTACTACGAATCTCTACATGAGCTTCCACTAATCGCAAACACAGTTGCTCGTAAGCGTCTTTACGAAATGAACGTTGTAATCTCTGATACTGCTGAGTACGGTAACTACCTATTCGCTAACGTAGCAACACCGCTACTACGTGAGAAGTTCATGCCTTCAGTAGCAACGGACGTCATCGGCCGTGGTCTAGGTGAGACATCTAACCAAGTTGATAACGCTAAGCTAATTGAAGTAAACGAAGCTATCCGTAACCACCCTGTAGAATACATTGGTGAAGAGCTACGTAGCTACATGAGCGACATGAAGCGTATCGCTGTTGGCGGTTAATCTTCCAGTTCATCACTGAATAAAAATAGCCCTGAACATTTGTTCGGGGCTTTTTTATGCTTGCAACTATTTTACCGGTGAAGGCTTGATAGATTGAGGAAAAAATAAAGGCTTACCCGAAGGTAAGCCTTTATTCGAACTTGAACTGATTGAAAAAAATGACTATTTGTCTGAAAGCTTTGCTTCTAGTTCAGCCAGTTTTTGTTCCATTTCAGTGAGCTTCTGGCGAGTGCGAAGCAGTACTTGTGTTTGAACATCAAACTCTTCACGGCTCACAACGTCTAGCTTGTTGAGTTGGCCTTGGATAACTTGGCGAACTTTTTGGTCTACGTCTGAACCAAGCTCTTTTACTGGTTGAGGCATAGAATCGTGGATCTGCTTAGCAATTTGCTCTAGTTTTTTTGGATCAAACATATCAATTAAAACTCCTTAATATTTATCACTATTCTATTTAATCACATCAAAGATGTCGCCTATGGCGTACAAAAAAAGGCCACCGAAGTAGCCTTTTTATTGTTAATACGACAGGGAAATTACTTATTGTTAGCTAATTCTCTGTGCGCCGCTTTTGCTTCATCAACACGGGCCAGCTTCTCGAGATCTTTATCTTCGAGGAAAACTGGAATTGGTTTATGTTTTTCGGCTAAGTAGCTATAAATAACCGGTAGAACAAACAGCGTAAACAGCGTACCAATCGCCAGACCAGCAACGATAACAATACCGATACTAAAGCGCTGAGCTGCACCTGCACCCGTGGCGTACATCAATGGGATCAGGCCTGCAATCATCGCCGCTGTTGTCATTAGGATTGGACGTAGACGTACCCTTGCCGCCTCCATAACCGCCTCTTTGCGTGATAATTTATTATGCAGCTGCTCTTCTTTTGCTACCTCACAGATCAAGATACCGTGCTTGGTAATCAGACCAACCAAGGTAATCAGCCCCACTTGCGAGTAGATGTTCATCGTCGCTGCGCCCCAAGCGAGCGCAATCAATGCACCACATATTGCGAGTGGCACCGACACCATGATAACCAATGGATCTTTTAACGACTCAAATTGAATCGCCAGAACCAAGAAGATGATCGCCAGTGCTAAACCGAACGTCACATACAGTGCGCTGCCTTCTGTTACAAACTGACGCGACTCACCCATGTAGTCATGGTTATAGCCTGCAGGTAATTTGGTTTGGGCAATGTTTTCAAACCAGTTTACCGCATCACCCATCGCCGCGCCCGGCATAGGAACCGCACCGACCGTCGCTGAGTTCAACTGGTTGAAGTGAGGAAGAGAGCGAGGCTCTGCCACCACATCAATTGTTACCAAGCTACCGAGAGGAACAGCATCACCATTGCTGGCTCGAACGTAGTAATGATTCATTGACTCTGGGTTTAAGCGGAACTTACGCTCAACCTGAGGGATCACTTCATAAGAACGACCGTTGAGGTCAATACGGTTAACGTAACCATCCGACATCATGGTGCTTAGGGTGACACCGATATCTTGCATCGTTACCCCATAAGCGCCCGCCATATCTTTATCAATTTGAATCTTCATCGTTGCTGAATCGTAGTTCAAATCAAGGTCAGAGTAGACAAAGAGAGGGCTATCTTTCACATCCGTTAAAATATCGGTTGCGATAGCGAATAAGCTCTCAAAGCTGCTTGGTGTGGTAATCACAAACTGGAGTGGTAGACCAGAACCGGCACCCGGCAACTCTGGCATTTGGAACGCGGTTACTGCCATGCCTGGGATATCTTGTAGCAATCCACTGATACGGTTCGTTACCTCAGATTGGCTAGCCGTGCGCTCACTCCATGGCACCATTGAGGCAATACCAAATGCTTGGTTTGAGTTTGGTACACCAGTGAAGGATTGAGCGTATTGGATTTCAGGCTGGGTCACCAAGATACCGCTCACGTCATCCATCGTGTTACTTAGGTAGTCTAGGTTAGCCGTTGATTGACCAGTACCAATCATCATCACCACCCCTTTATCTTCTGCAGGGGCAAGTTCACTTGGGATGAATTTAAACAGCATCGGCAAGCTTAAAAATACAATGACCGCAAAGCCAATGATAACCGGACGATGATCCATGATCGCATGCAGCATCTTAGAGTAACGGCCTGTCATACGATCAAGTACGCTGTGTACCTTCAGTTCAAACTTACTCGGCTGTGCATTTTCTTTTAGCAGCTTTGAACACATCATTGGAGACAGTGTTAAAGCGATGATTCCAGAAACAAATACCGCGCCAGCGAGGGTTAATGCGAACTCTTTAAACAGCGAGCCTGTGATACCACCCATCATTGCGATAGGGGCATAAACCGCGCCCAATGTCAGTGTCATTGCAATAACCGGTACTGCAATTTCACGGGTACCAATGATGGCAGCCCTGAAAGGAGATTCCCCCAATTTGACGTGTCGATCGACGTTTTCCAGTACTACGATTGCATCATCAACCACTAGACCGATTGCTAATACCATCGCCAGTAGCGTCATTAAGTTCCATGAGAAACCCATGACTTGCATCACCATCGCAACACCAACCAGCGATAAAGGGATGGTTACGATAGGAATGATAACCGCACGCAATGAGCCTAAGAATAGCGTGATAACCACTAATACAATCAGCGCGGCTTCAACAATCGTGTGTATAACCTCTTGAATGGATTCATTAATCGCAATGGTTGAGTCATACATGATATTCATGCTGATATTGCTTGGTAGGTTTCGCTCCAACTCAGGATACAGCTGCATAACATCAGCAGCAATGTTGATCGGGTTAGCACTTGGCGCTGCATTGATGGCGGTTACAACCGTTTGTTTGCCATTAGCACTTGCGCGAACCACATCGTGGCTTTTTTCTAGTGAAACCTTAGCAATATCACCTAAGCGAACAATAGAACCGCCATTTTGACTGGTTTTGACCACCAACCTTTCTAATTCATCGGTATTGGTTACTTGGGTATTGGCACTGCCGTTGTACAGCATAAACTCACCAATTGCTTGGCCAGTTGCTGATTGGTAGTTGTTTGCATTAAGCACCGTCATCACGTCAGTGGCTGTCAGGTTTAATGCTGCCATTTTGGAAGGATCAAGCCATACACGTAATGCGTATTTGATCCCGCCGTACAAGTCGACCTTTGATACGCCATTAACGGTAAACAGTTGTGGGTTAACCACTCGCTCAAGGTAGTCGGTAATTTGGCTTGCAGAGAGTTCATCACTCGTAAAACCAATGTAGAGTACCGCCGTTGTTGAACCGGTAGACATAGTTACGGTTGGATCTTCGGCTTCTTTAGGAAGCTGAGAACGTACCGAGTTAGTCTTGGCCAGTATGTCAGACAGCGCGGCATTCGGGTCGGTATTGAGCTTCATATTGACCGTAATAGTCGAGCTACCGAGTACGGACTGCGACGTCATATAATCAATATTATCGGCTTGAGCGATCGCTTGTTCTAATGGCTGAGTTATAAAGCCTTGGATCAGATCGGCACTGGCACCGTAATAGCTCGTCGTGACCGTCACGATCGTATTTGTCATGTCTGGGTATTCACGAACCTGCATTTTGAAGATTGCTTGGAAGCCAAGCAATGCGATCAAAAAGCTGATTGAAATAGCCAGAACTGGACGTTTAATAAAAACATCAGTAAAGCGCATGATTCCTCCAATTACAGCATTGGTGTTTCAGCTGGCGGCGTCGTTGCATCACTTTCTACAACTCGAACTTTAGCATTGTTACTTAAACGAACTTGACCCGTTGTCACGACAACATCGCCAGGCTCTACGCCTTCCAGTATGTGAGCAATACTTTCTGTACGTTCACCTACTTTCACCACTTGTTGTTTCACACGCTGCACACCATCTTCTTCACGTAAAATATAAACATTGTCACCGTAAAGTGTGAAAGTGATGGCCGTCTGAGGCAGTGTCACTTGGTTTGCTAGTTTAGGTAGAATGATGTTAGCGCGCGCAAACATACCGCTACGTAACTTACCATCGTTGTTTGGGATATCGGCTTGTACTTGGATAAGACCACTTTGGATGCTAACCGCAGGCTCAATGGCACTAATAGAACCTTTAAACGGTTTTTCTGGGTATGCATCAACGAAGATGTCGATCGCCTGACCAACCTCAATACGAGAGATGTCATTTTGAGAAATAGTGAAGCGTAGGCGCATAACACTGGTGTCTTCTAGGCGAACGATGTCAGTGCCAGATTGTAGGTATTGGCCTAGATACACATTACGAATACCGACAGTGCCGTCAAACGGAGCGCGGATCTCGCGACGGGCAATCGATGCTTTAAGGCTTTCAATATCAGCTGAAAGAGAGAAGTAGTTAGCTTCTGCTTCATCGTACGCTTCTTTTGAAATAGAACCTTTCTTATACAGGCCTTGGTAGCGTTTGTATTTTGCTTTTGCCGCAGGCAGGCGAGCTTCAGAACTCTTTAGATTTGCCTTTTCTACGCCAGAATCAAGACGAACAAGAAGCTGGTCATTTTTAACATCAGTACCAGAACCAAAAGAGATTTGGTCAATAACACCGCTGGTTTCGTTCGCTAGCGTGACACCTTGGTTAGGTTCTATGAAGCCGATAGCTTCAATTACTGGAACCCAGTCGATCGGCTGAACTTCAGTAACCGTTACTGGAAACTCTGGTTCAGGGCGGTTGGCCATATACTCAGCAATTTTTTGTTGTTTGAACATGTTGAACCCAATAACGCTGCCGAAAAGAAGTACAGCGATGAGTAACATGAAGAAAGTCCACTTTTTCATTATGGTCAAAACTCCGATCTAGTGTTTAATTATTGCGTCCCAACTGGCTTCGATTGCAGATTCTAGTTCTGCCTCATCAAGTTGGTAAAATCCTAAAGAATGCTTGCGTGCTAGAGAAACACTAGCCGCCAAGCTCAATCCACCTAATACTTCATTGTTAAGTGGTTTAAACAATCCTTGTTCTTTCCCCTCATTAAATAGCAGCTCAACTTGGGCAAACATTTTACGTTCTAGTTCCCTGAAGTTTAGGCTATTTGTGATGGGTAGAGAGTCATACTGAACCCGATTTTTTATTGCGGCTAAATTCGTTCCTGCTAAGTTCCATATGTTCAACCACATAGTACGGTAGCGTTGTTTAATTGGATCCGAATCATTAACCCCTTGTTGAACAGCATCAGCTACTCTTTGAGTCACGAGCATTCGAACATCTTCTATCAAATGCTCTTTATCATCGAAGTAGCGATAGATAGTGCCTGCAGCCACTCCCGCTTCTTTGGCTAATTTTTGCATTGAAAGGCCTTGGAAACCGACCTCTGCAATTAGCTTTTCAGCTGCAGAAAGTATTTGCTGGCGTTTATCCCGAGGTGCATGAGTTGTCATATTTCAACCACCAATGAATGAACGTTCATTCATTATAGCCTAATAACCACACACATGTGCAACAAAGTTTTACATAATCAGCGTAAAAATCTTGTATAAGAGAACGTAGCATTCGTGCTGTTGCAGCATTATTATAGGCGCGCAATTGAATTCGCCCCTCTAGACCAAACTGAGAATCAAATGAAACTGAACCCAAGACAAGATGAAGCCGTGAAATATGTTTCGGGCCCCTGCTTAGTATTAGCGGGCGCTGGATCCGGTAAAACACGTGTTATCACCAATAAAATTGCTTATCTGGTTCAGGAATGTGGCTATAAGGCGCGTAATATTGCGGCGGTGACCTTTACTAATAAAGCGGCACGCGAGATGAAAGAGCGTGTTGGGCAAACTCTAGGTAAGGGCGAATCGAAAGGGCTGATTGTTTCGACTTTTCATACCATGGGCTTAACCATCATTCGCCGTGAATACAAAGCGCTGGGTTTGAAAGCGGGTTTCTCTCTGTTTGATGACCAAGACCAGTTAGCTTTGTTAAAAGAGTTAACAGAGAGACAGATCGATGGTGATAAGGATTTGCTACGCGCTTTAATGAGCACCATTTCGAATTGGAAAAATGACATGCTGACGCCAGATCAGGCGAAAGCACGTGCTCAAGGCGAACAAGAGCAGTTGTTTGCATTCTGTTTTGAGATGTACCAGAAACAGATGAAGGCATACAACGCACTCGATTTTGATGATCTGATCGCGATGCCTGTATTACTACTGAAAACCAATCAAGAGGTGCGTGAGCGCTGGCAGTCGCGTATCCGCTATTTACTGGTCGATGAATACCAAGATACCAACACCAGCCAATATGAGTTGGTTCGTTTACTGGTGGGAGAGCGTGGTCGCTTGACGGTAGTAGGTGACGATGACCAATCTATCTATTCATGGCGTGGTGCAAAACCGCAAAACTTGGTGTTGCTGGGTGAGGACTATCCAAATCTTCGCTTGATCAAACTCGAGCAAAACTATCGCTCAACCAGCCGAATATTACGTGCGGCGAACATCTTGATCGCCAACAACCCACACGTTTATGAAAAGTCACTATTCTCAGAGATCCCAGACGGTGAAAAGCTCAAGGTACTGAATGCTAAGAATGAAGAGCATGAAGCAGAGCGTATTACCGGCGAGATCATCGCCCACAAGTTTTTGAACCGTACTGAATACAAAGATTACGCAGTGCTTTACCGTGGTAACCACCAATCACGCTTGATTGAAAAAGCGCTGATGCAGAACCGTGTGCCTTACAAGATCTCTGGCGGTACCTCTTTCTTCGCGAGAGCCGAGATTAAAGACATCATGGCTTACCTGCGTGTGTTGGTGAACCCTGATGATGACAACGCCTTCCTACGTATTGTAAACACACCGCGCCGAGAGATTGGTCCGGTGACGCTTGAGAAGTTAGGCAGCTACGCCAATATGCGTGGCAAGAGCTTGTTTGAAGCCAGCTTTGAGATGGGCTTAGAGCAGACACTGACGGGGCGTGGTTTAGAAAATTTGCGCCGCTTCGGTGACTGGATTGTTCGTATCTCAGACAATGCCGAGCGTGGTAATACGGTTGAAGCCGTTCGTTCTTTGGTTCGTGACATCAACTACGAAGATTGGTTGTACGAAACCTCAGCGAGCCCGAAAGCCGCTGAAATGCGAATGAAGAACGTCTCTGATCTGTATAGCTGGATTGTGGCCGATCTTGAGGGTGACAACTACGATAAAGAAGAGAAAACCCTGCGCGAGGTGGTTCAACGTTTAACGCTGCGCGATATGATGGAGCGTGGTGAGGATGATGACGATGCAGATCAAGTCCAATTAATGACATTGCATGCATCGAAAGGTCTAGAGTTCCCATATGTATTCCTGATGGGTGCAGAAGAGGGCATCTTGCCGCACCAAACCAGTGTCGATGAAGGCAACGTAGAAGAAGAACGTCGTCTTATGTATGTGGGGATTACTCGAGCGCAGAAAGAGCTGACTTTTACTAAGTGTCGTGAACGTCGTCAATATGGTGAATTAATAAAGCCAACACAAAGCCGCTTCCTCGATGAGCTGCCGCACGATGATGTGGAGTGGGAAAGCGTTAAGAAGCCTCAATCCGCTGAAGAAAGAATGGAAAAAGGGCAGGCGCACATTGCGAATATTCGAGCGATGTTCAACAAGAAGTAATGCCCTACTTTAATCGCACTATATAGAAGCCAATAAAAAAGGTGACCATGAGGTCACCTTTTCTGAATCTGGCATTTTTAATTACAGACCGGCAATCATGTGCTCGATAGCATCTTTGATTTCGTCGTCTGAACAATCCATACATGAACCTTTCGCTGGCATCGCATTGAAGCCGTTGATTGCGTGGTCAGCTAGAATGTCGCGACCTTGAGCAATACGAGGCCCCCAATCACCAGCATCACCTGTTTTAGGTGCGCCACTTACGCCAGATGCGTGACAAGCGATACAAAAGGTACCGTAAACTGTTGCGCCATCACGAGGGCCTGTTGGTTCTGCGACTACTGGTTCGCTGCCGACTAGGTAAACTTGACCAACTGGTTTGATGCGTTCAGCAATTGCATCTTGCTCTGCTTCGCTAAGGCCTGAAGCCATTGCGCCAGTTGAAAAGGTTAAAACTGCGATGACAACGCTTAAAATTCGACGAGACATATCCATTAAACTCACTTTACATTCCCAAGGTAAGTACGTGCTTACCAATTTATAGTGTTGGAG
This sequence comes from Vibrio sp. 10N.261.51.A4, assembly GCF_041471945.1. Taxonomy (NCBI): domain Bacteria; kingdom Pseudomonadati; phylum Pseudomonadota; class Gammaproteobacteria; order Vibrionales; family Vibrionaceae; genus Vibrio; species Vibrio sp. 10N.261.51.A4. The sequence goes on along the minus strand of NZ_JBFRPJ010000026.1, from coordinate 178,596 downwards.
GGTGTTTTGGCTTCACCAGCAAAGAGCAACTGTTAAACCAATGTAAATAATGGGTGATTATATCCCGATAAGTTGTTGCAATAAACAACAACTTATAAGCTGTGGCGGGTTGTAGTACTCAAATAAGGGGTTTATCACATATTAACTGTCGAAAAAGAGACCAAACAGAAAAAAAAGTTAAAAAAGTACTAGACGGCATTGGGTGATATACGTATTATTCCACTCCGCCGACAGGGCATGCGCCTGTAGCTCAGCTGGATAGAGCGTTGGCCTCCGGAGCCAAAGGCCGAAGGTTCGAATCCTTTCAGGCGCGCCATCCGGTCTCTTACTTCGGTAAGTGAGAAATTGGCAAAAAAGAAATAATGGTGGCTATAGCTCAGTTGGTAGAGCCCTGGATTGTGATTCCGGTGGTCGCGAGTTCGAATCTCGTTAGCCACCCCATTCTTTCTTTACAAAATATCGGTAGCTTCGGCTTCCAGTGTTGATTCATTATTCCCAAGAGTCGATACAAAACTAGTCGGTGAATAGCGCAGCTTGGTAGCGCATCTGGTTTGGGACCAGAGGGTCGGGGGTTCGAATCCCTCTTCACCGACCACTATTTCAATAATCGCTTTTAAGCGGTTATATAAAAAATTAGTGGTGGCTATAGCTCAGTTGGTAGAGCCCTGGATTGTGATTCCGGTGGTCGCGAGTTCGAATCTCGTTAGCCACCCCATTAATTTTGGTAGCTTCTTTGAAGTTCCCAGTTTGAGAAATCAAACGAAACGTCTCGGTGAATAGCGCAGCTTGGTAGCGCATCTGGTTTGGGACCAGAGGGTCGGGGGTTCGAATCCCTCTTCACCGACCACCTTAAGAAGCCCTAGTCGAAAGACTAGGGCTTTTTTACATCTGAAACTTAGATAACTTGAACAGAGTGGGGTTCGCCTGATGTTCAAAGAATGTCTCTTCACTGATCACTTAAGAAGCCTCAACTAGCCGTCCGCGTCAGAAATGACGGGGCTTCTTACATCTATCTCCCCTTCTTATATAAGACAGATTCCTAACGATCTGCTTGATAATGGTGCTGCTACAGAGTTGCTTTCTTTATCAAATGTACAGTTCTATATCTAATTTTATATAAATGGAGTGCTCAATAATTCGACATATTAATGGGTTTGGTCTAAAGACTTTTATGAAAAGTGAAACCTGACCCTAAATTTGCTCACTAAGGCCTGAATTTGACAGCTTTGTACGCATTTGGTCGTTCAAAAACTCCTCTGATTTATTAGGCCTTTCGTTTGTCTGTTTTGTATTTACCAAAATAATACAGATGGTTAAATGTATGGCTAATTAACGTTTATCTGGTTGTTTTATTTGTTCAAATTAACAAAATTAGCGTTTGTTTCTATAGTGTTAATTGTTTTTTGGAATAATTATTTGTTTTTAGTGACTGGTAGTGAGATCTGCTTTGAAGCACGGCTTTAACTCTACAAGTAAGTAGTGGTAAGGAGTTTGTGAGTATTTCTTGCCGATAATATAATGTTGATTTTTCTTACTATATGCTCTTTTGGTGAATAGTTATGTGGCACTTTTGCTTGCCAAGCGTTTAATGTCGACTTTTTATCCTATTTTTGTTGCTTTTCTGTGAATTATTTGCCAAATTGTCAACCGTATAAAATATCAGAACAATATTCTGGTAAGAATGGATTCAATTTTGCAGACAGGGCAGAAAGCTGCCAAAGCAGTAGAGGTCTGGTAATGTCACTTTTAGAAGTAAAAAATCTTCGTATCGAATACCCATCTCGTCATGGAGTTCACGCCGCAGTTAAATCACTTTCGTTCAACATTGAACGTGGTGAGATTGTTGGTGTTGTAGGCGAGTCTGGTGCAGGTAAATCAACAGTAGGTAATGCTGTGATCGATTTGCTGAGCCCTCCTGGCCGCATTGCTAGCGGCGAGGTATTTCTGGATGGCGAAAAAGTCTCTGGTTTATCTCCTGAACAGATGCGTTCTGTTCGCGGCTCAAAGATTGGTTTTATCTTCCAAGACCCAATGACTTCTCTTAACCCTCTATTCACAGTAGAACAGCAGTTAAAAGAGACGATTCATGCCAACATGAAGGTTTCGGATCAAGAAGCCTACCAGCGCTCATTAGACTTGATGAACCAAGTGGGTATCCCACAACCAGAAAACCGTTTAAAGCAGTACCCTCACCAATTCTCTGGCGGTATGCGTCAGCGTGTGGTTATCGCGATCGCATTGGCAGGTGAACCTGACCTAATCATCGCAGATGAACCAACAACAGCACTGGATGTTTCTATCCAAGACCAGATCTTGGGTTTGATTCGCGACCTATGTATTAAGAAGAACGTAGGTTGCATGTTGGTCACGCACGACATGGGCGTGGTATCTAACGTTACCGACCGCGTAGCCGTTATGTATCGTGGTGACTTAGTTGAGTTTGGCCCAACAGCGAAAGTTCTGGGTACTCCTGAGCACCCATATACACACAGTCTTATCTCTGCGGTTCCTCGTTCGGATCGCAAACTCGATCGTTTCCCTCTTGTTAGCTACATCGAAGAAGCACAAGAGATGGAACCATTGGATGTGAAGAACCACTGGTTAGGTCAAAGCCAAGATCACCGTGATTACACTGGCCCTCTGTTGAACGTTGAGAACGTAAACTTACGCTTTACTACCAAAGATTCTTTCTTTGAGAGCCGTCGTGAGTACGTTCAAGCATCCAACAACGTGAGCTTTGAAGTGCATGAAGGTGAGACGTTTGGTTTAGTAGGTGAATCAGGTTCAGGTAAATCAACGATTGCTCGTGTGATTGCTGGCTTGTACGCACCAAACTCAGGCAAGGTAACGTTTGAAGGCGTTGATCTTACTGGTCTGAAATCTGAAAAAGAACGTCGCCCTATGCGTCGTCAAATGCAGATGGTTTTCCAAAACCCTTACACATCAATGAACCCTCGAATGAAGATATTCGACATCATTGCTGAGCCTATCCGATTCCATAAGCTTACTCGTAACGAAAATGAAACTCGTCAGATCGTGAACGATCTACTAGAGCACGTTGGTTTGGGCGTAATGGCCGGGGTTAAGTACCCACACGAATTCTCAGGTGGCCAACGTCAGCGTATTTCTATCGCTCGCGCCTTGGCAACTCGCCCTCGTCTTTTGATTTGTGATGAACCTACGTCGGCACTGGATGTGTCGGTACAGGCTCAGATCCTCAACCTATTAAAAGACTTACAAGACGAGCTAAACCTAACCATGCTGTTCATCAGTCACGATTTACCGGTTATTCGCCAAATGTGTGATCGTGTTGGTGTGATGCAAATGGGAGAGCTATTGGAAGTTGCGCCAACCGAGCAGCTATTCCAATCGCCTCAGCATGAATACAGCAAACACCTAATTTCTTTAATGCCTGAATTTACAGGTTTAAGAGAAGAAAAAGCAGTGGCACAAGCCGCGGTATAAAAATCAGCAGGCTGGAGTTTAGCTTGCTAAAAACAATAAACAGACGCAAATACAACAACTAGGGATCTGGATTCCCGCATGAAGGAGTTATGCAATGAAAACCATGAAAAGCAAATTAGCAGTAGCTTTAATGGCAGCTGGCCTAAGCTTTAGTGCAGCAGCAGCAGATATTACCGTTGGCTACGCAGCTGACCCAGTATCACTTGACCCGCACGAGCAGCTGTCTGGTGGCACACTGCAAATGTCTCACATGGTGTTTGACCCTCTAGTACGTTTCACTCAAGAGATGGATTTTGAAGGCCGCCTAGCATCTAGCTGGGAGCGTGTTGATGAAACGACTTTCCGCTTCAACCTACGTAAAGGTGTGAAATTCCACTCTGGTAACGAACTGACTGCTGATGATGTTGTGTGGACTTTTGAACGTCTACAAGCTTCTCCAGACTTTAAGTCTATCTTCACGCCATACGAAAAAATGGTAAAAGTGGATGACTACACAGTTGAGCTAGTATCAAAAGCGGCTTACCCACTAGTACTACAAACAGCAACTTACATCTTCCCAATGGACAGCAAGTTCTACTCTGGCCAAACAGCGGAAGGTAAAGACAAGTCTGAGCTAGTTAAGCACGGTAACTCGTTTGCTTCGACTAACGTTTCAGGTACTGGTCCATTTATCGTAACGCAGCGTGAGCAAGGCGTTAAAGTAACGTTCGAGCGTTTCAACGATTACTGGGACACAGAAACTGAAGGCAACGTAGACAAGCTAACACTTGTGCCAATCAAAGAAGACGCGACACGTGTTGCAGCACTTCTTTCTGGCGACGTTGATATGATTCACCCAGTAGCACCAAACGATCACAAGCGTGTTAAAAACGCTAAGAACATCGATCTAGTGACGCTACCTGGTACTCGTATCATCACGTTCCAAATGAACCAAAACAGCAACGAAGCACTTAAAGATGTTCGCGTTCGTCAGGCGATTGTTCACGCAATCAATAACGAAGGTATCGTTAAGAAGATCATGAAAGGCTTCGCAACAGCAGCTGGTCAGCAAAGCCCAACAGGCTACGCGGGTCACAACGAAGACCTAGTTCCTCGTTACGATCTGAAAAAAGCGAAAGAGCTGATGAAAGAAGCGGGCTACGAAGATGGCTTTACGCTAACTATGATGGCTCCAAACAACCGTTACGTGAACGATGCGAAAGTAGCGCAAGCGTCTGCGGCAATGCTGTCTAAGATTGGTATCAAAGTTGATCTTAAAACTATGCCTAAAGCACAGTACTGGCCTGAGTTTGACCTATGTTCAGCAGACATGATGATGATCGGCTGGCACTCAGATACAGAAGATTCAGCTAACTTCAACGAGTTCCTAACTATGACTCGTAACGAAGAGACTGGCCGTGGTCAATACAACTGTTCTGGCTACTCAAACCCAGAAATGGATGCGATCGTAGAAGCTTCTAACACTGAAACTGACCCAGTTAAGCGTGCTGAAATGCTGAAAGGCGTTGAAGCAACACTTTACAACGACGCAGCATTCGTACCGCTACACTGGCAAAGTGAAGCGTGGGGCGCGAAGTCTAACGTAGGTGCAGCAGACGTAGTAAACCCAATGGTTATGCCTTACTTCGGCGACCTAGTTGTAAAATAATCTAGCTTGCTAGAATCGAGAGCCTGAAGCTTTTCAGGCTCTCAAATTATTAAGATATAGATTTAAGTTTCGGTATTTGGTCTTCCTTCAGTCTGGCTAAATACCTTTTTTAAGACTGAATTTTGTTATCTAGTCGCGGATTTCGACTAGATAGTCATGGATAGATAAGGGGCAAGGAATGGTTACGTTTCTGGTCAAGCGCCTGTTTCAGGCACTGATAGTGATGTTTGTGATCAGTTTGGTGGCGTTTGCCATTCAGGATAACCTGGGCGACCCGTTGCGTGAGTTAGTCGGTCAATCTGTTTCAGAATCGGAGCGTCAAGCGCTGCGTGATGAACTCGGCTTAAATGATCCCTTCATTACAAAATACACTCGCTTTGTGGGCGCAGCTCTACAAGGTGATCTTGGTACTTCATATTTCTTTAAACGCCCAGCTGTGGACGTAATCTTAGATAAACTAGTCGCAACGCTTGAGCTTGTGTTCGGCGCTTCTCTGATCATTGTTTGTCTGTCGATTCCACTTGGCGTTTATTCTGCAATACACCCAAAAAGCTTCTTCACTAAACTGGTGATGGCGGGCAGTAGTATCGGCATTTCTGTGCCTGTTTTCTTAACCGCAATCATGTTGATGTATGTATTCTCTATTGAGTTAGGTTGGCTGCCGTCGTTTGGACGTGGTGAGACCGCAAACTGGTTTGGCTGGGAGTCTGGTTTCTTAACGCTCGATGGCCTTGCACACTTAGTGCTGCCGAGTATTGCTCTAGCATCTATCATGCTGCCTCTGTTCATTCGTCTAGTACGCTCTGAAATGCTAGAGGTTCTTAGCTCTGAATATATCAAGTTTGGTAAAGCAAAAGGCCTAGCGCTGAACAAGATTTACTACCAACACGCTTTGAAAAACACAATGCTGCCAGTACTAACGGTAGGCGGTGTTCAAATCGGTACTATGGTGGCTTACACCATTCTTACTGAAACTGTATTCCAGTGGCCGGGTACCGGCTTCCTATTCCTTGAAGCGATTAACCGAGTGGATACACCACTGATTACCGCATACGTTATCTTCGTTGGCCTGATCTTCGTAGTAACTAACACCATTGTTGACCTGCTATACGGCATCATTAACCCAACAGTGAACATCACAGGGAAAGGAGCATAATCATGGAACAAACAACAACAGCTCCATCTCGTTGGGAGCGATTCAAGCAGTCAGACATTCTGTACTACTTCTTACGTGACAAAGTGGCAATGGTGAGCTTCGCTATCTTTGCAGCTTTCCTTGTTATGGCATTAGCGGCACCTATTCTAGCGCCAACAGACCCGTATGACGTGACGTCTATCGACATCATGGATTCTGAGTTGCCACCATCTTGGATGGAAGACGGCGAAGAACGCTTCCTACTGGGTACTGATGAGCAGGGTCGTGACATCTTATCTACGATGCTTTACGGCTCGCGTCTGTCATTGACGATCGGTTTCCTAGCGGTAGGTCTTCAGCTGACTCTCGGTATCATCATTGGCTTGTCTGCAGGTTACTTCGGTGGTCGTATTGATAGCTTCCTGATGCGTTTTGCCGATGTTCAGCTTTCGTTCTCAACCATGATGGTTGCGATCATTGTCTCGGCCATCTTTAAGGCGAGTTTCGGTAGTGACTTCTACGCGCAATATGCGGTTGTTATGCTGGTGGTGATCATCGGTATTGCTGAATGGCCGCAGTATGCTCGTACGATTCGTGCATCGGTATTGGCAGAGAAGAAGAAAGAGTACGTAGAAGCGGCACGTGTGATGGGCTTTAGAGCGCCTCGCATCATGTTCCGCCATATTCTGCCTAACTGTTTATCACCGATTTTGGTTATCTCTACGGTACAGGTGGCAAATGCCATCATGTCAGAAGCGGCACTTTCTTTCCTCGGTTTAGGTCTTCCGGTAGACCAACCGTCACTCGGTGCCCTGATCAGTACTGGTTTTAACTACATTTTCTCAGGAGCATGGTGGATCACAGCATTCCCAGGTGTGCTTTTGGTAACATTGGTTCTCGTTATTAACCTATTAGGCGACTGGTTACGTGACGTGTTTAACCCGAAAATTTATAAAGGGTGATAGCCCGGTTTGATTTTTAGTAAAAAAAGTCACTAAATTAAGAGCCGTAAGCAATTACGGCTCTTTTTTTGCTTAATGGATCTGGAACTTAGTATTATTGACAGTGTCAATAATAGTTAAAATGGAATTCATGTTTTATCGATATAGATTCGGTAATAATTAGCCCGCAAGGGTTTAAGTGGTGGTTATGAAATTGACAATGAATGCTGTATGTCGTGCTGTGACGAGACATTATCGTATGGGGCTTATCGCTGCATCTCTTTTGGTATCGAGCCAAGTGAATGCAGAGTCGGTTCTATGTGATGCAACTCAGGCAAGCACCAACCAATTACCACAGCTAGAGCAATCATGTCCGATCGGTAAGGGTGTATGGGGCAGTAAAGCGCCTAAACGTCATTCAGATAACGAACTGTTTTGGGTTCAATGTGGCCTGCTGAATAAGCCTCTGTCACTGAGCCGAGCAAAGCCCCTATATGAGAAAATCTCGACCAACGTGTGGATGAAGCCGGAAGGCGGAGACTACCGTTGCTTAATCGGACCTTACTCTACCTTCTCTGATGCGAGAAAAGACCTAGCTCAGGTGCGTAAGGTTCCTGGTTACGGTGAAGCGTTTATTCGTATGGTCGATAAGTCGAAAACCTCATCACAGCCTATTGTGGCAAAACCAGCAGAGCCAAAAATGGTTAAGCCTAAGGCTCCTGCAAAAGTAGAATCTAAGCCTGCACCGAAACCTGTGGCTGCTAAGCAAGCGGCGGCGGTAACGAGTACTGCTGCTATTCAGACATTACCAAGCGGCAACGTGAGCTCAGACGATGATCTAGAGATCGAGATTCGCGTGAAAGCAGACATTGCGGGTAGCCAATATGCTATTCCTTACCTTCTAGATCATCAACAACAGTTCTACATGGAGCAAGGTAAGCCTTGGAGTCGCCTAGATTACGCCAGTGCTGAGTTAGTGTGTAAGCAGCTCAACATGAAGCTGATGACTGAAAAGCAATGGCAGAGCATCTTAGGTTCGAAGGTAATGGAGAAACAGAACTGGCCAATGCACCTACCTTACTGGGGCGCAGATAAGAAAGGTCTGTTTACCAACGGTAACGTGAATCAACTAAAAGGGTCTTCACTTCTCAATGTGATGTGTGTGAAATAACTCCGACATGCAGCAATACCAAATAAGCCTCAGCCATCGCTGGGGCTTTGTTGTTTATACGCCTCTCTTTTTCAACATCGGTTCGACTTTTAGACACTCGTTCTTCAAGACGAATTTGATTAAAAATTGTTAAAAATTGTTCAAATAGCGCGGCTGATGCGTAGAAAACCATAACTCAAGCAATAAGGTGATTGAGATTATGAGTTTAAAAAAACGATTAGAAGACGTGGCTCCACGCTTTGAAGCCGGAGGGAAGTACGAAAAGCTCTACCCAGTGTATGAAGCTTTCGCGACAATATTCTATACACCCGGAAACGTAAACCGCGGTATAACCCATGTTCGTGACAGCATTGACCTAAAGCGCATCATGATTCTGGTATGGCTGGCGACTTTCCCGGCAATGTTCTGGGGGATGTATAACGTCGGACACCAAAGCGTCCTCGCATTAACCTCCAGCTATCAACTTAACGAACTTGCCTCGGTTATTGAAAGCAGCTGGCGTCTGTCGTGGGCATTTGGTGATGCGCAGTCATTGGTGGCAAGTGGCTGGGAAAGTCAGATGTTGCTTGGTGCACTCTATTTCCTACCCGTTTATGCCACGGTGTTTGTGGTAGGTGGCTTCTGGGAGGTTTTATTTGCCGTTGTACGAAAACATGAGGTGAATGAAGGTTTCTTTGTTAGCTCGGTACTATTCGCACTCATTCTTCCGCCAACCATCCCGCTTTGGCAAGCCGCTTTAGGTATCACCTTTGGTATCGTTGTCGCCAAAGAGCTGTTCGGTGGTACAGGACGAAACTTCTTGAACCCAGCCCTTGCAGGCCGCGCGTTTCTCTATTTCGCCTATCCAGCCAACATGTCGGGTGGGCTTGTGTGGGTTGCCGCTGACGGCTATTCAGGCGCGACACCGCTGAGTCAATGGTATGAAGGCGGCAGCACGTCACTCATCAATAACATGACTGGCGAGGCGATCACCTGGATGGATGCCTTTATCGGTAATATTCCAGGTTCGATGGGTGAGGTGTCGTCACTGCTGATCATGCTGACGGGGTTGATTTTGATTGTGATGAAGATAGCGTCTTGGCGCATTGTCGCCGGTGTGATTGTCGGCCTTGTCGTGACGTCGAGTTTACTGAACTGGATAGGGTCGGATACTAACTCGATGTTTTCGATGCCGTTTTACTGGCACTTTGTGTTGGGTGGTGTTGCCTTTGGTACCTTCTTCATGGCAACAGACCCTGTATCTGCCGCGTTTACCAATCAGAGTAAATGGGCCTATGGGATTTTGATCGGCGTGATGACGGTCGGTATTCGAGTGCTTAATCCAGCCTACCCAGAGGGCATTATGCTGGCTATCTTGTTCGCCAACCTGTTCGCTCCGCTATTCGACGTTGTAGTGAAAGAGCAGAACATTAAACGAAGACTTAAACGGACATCGCGCTAATCTAGGTGATTAAAAGTGAAAGTGACTCCCATAAGAAAGGCTTGCATTGATGCAAGCCTTTCAATTTTTATCGCGATTGATTTGAGGTTGATTTAACTCCACTTCAAATCAATCTCGAAAGGCTGTGTGCTACCACAATGCTCACCACACATCTCGTCGTAGGCACTGTTGTGAACCAACATTGCCGATGCTACGCCTTGGTCGCTAAAGTGATCGCGTGCTTGGTTAATACTCAAAAACTTCATAGGGTGCTGGTGGTCATCTTTGATTAATTGTTTTTGCTCGCCAATAACTTGGTAAGCCAAGTAAATCCCGCCTTCAAATGATTCGATCAGTAGATTCATTACAAACTCCGTTGTTGTTTTGGATCGCTAAGATTTTGTTTTTGTATCTACGGGGATGGGGGCTTGAAGGTTCATCTATACTAAAAATGAAAAAAACCAGAAGCGTGCTTCTGGTTTATCTAGAGGTAAACGAATCAATTTAGCGATTAGTTGATTTTCTGCATGATGCTAGAGCTGCCGTTGCTATTACCGAAGCTGTCCATCTTACGACGAATCAGTAGGCCCTCATCCCAATCAGTGCCTGCTGGTTGGTATTCCCATTTAATGAAGTACTCATCGTTTGCGTGGCACGCTGTACCTGCTACATAGTCACCAGCGTCACAGAAGCGCACGACCGTGTTCAACTCAGTCAAGGTTGCTTTCGACTCGCGGCCCGCTTGGTTGAACCACCAGTAGTCGATAGTCGCTAATTCAGCGTAAGTATAAACAGACTCGCCCAAATCTTCCGGTGATGAAGGAGCACCATTTTGGCTTTCACACTCTGCGCCAGATATTGTGATTGCTAAGTCTGAGAAGACCATTCTCATGACTGCACTTTGTCCATCGCCACAAATCGCGGTGGTGTCCCATGTACCTGTGAAGTCGACGTAGCGCTCGGCATCTTTTGAATCAACTTCATAATAGTAACCAACGCGCTCTGTTGCACGAGATGGGTCATTGTTAGGGTCATCGCCTAGTGTTTCTTTTTTAACGATCTCGGAATAAATACCAGTCACAGGGTCAAAAGAGCCAGAGGTTGTGCTGCGAATCCATTTTGGCGTGCCGTTCTTACCATCATCCCAAACATGGTTGGCGGTGTAATGGTTTAGGTCTGATGCCTTTTCAGCATCAAACGGCATCCAGTCGATGTCCGAGTTTGTAAATTCTTCATCTGCCGTTGAAGACTGTGCTAGATCTCGAAGTCTGTATGCAAAAGGGTTGTTGAGCACAAACTGACTATCCGGTGTAAGATCGCCATTCTCATGGTCTATTTGGTTATCACCATCAATATCACAACCCTTCCTTTCTGGATCTTCTTCTTCGATCCATTGGTGCGCAGCGTTAGAAACACAGGTGAGGTACTGTTCTGCGAAGTTTTCCGACAATGAATAATCGTTCGATCCAGCCAGCATAGAGACGGAGTCAGCTGAGTTCACCTTGAATGTCATCTCGGTCATGCCACGAGTACGTTCAAACATTTCTGATTCCATAAGCTTATCAGCATGAACGTAGGTGAACTTTTCAGAGTTTTGAGTCACATCAATATAACGAACGATTTTACCTTCAGCCATAAAAGGATTAACGGTGTCTTCGCCGCGAGTCATTGAACCAAACGCATTTTGCATATGATCAAGAGCATCTTCTTCCGAAGTGATGTTTGCAGAGTCTACGCCCATTTCGTCTAAGAAGTCGATCACGCTATCACGATCATCTAAGCTTAGATCTTCCATCTTAGCTAGAGTCGTTGCATCAGGCGATCGCAGCGCATCTGGAATGGTCAGCACATCATCGGACGAACTACCAAATTCGTTATCTAAAGATTGAAGTAAAATCGCTAGGTTAACGGCACGTGCATATTTGCCCGCAGCTTCAAATGGAGTCAATACATCACGGTTGGATGCTGCGCCCACTTTTAAGCCATTTTCACCACCAATAAAGAAGGTCACTGTGTCGTTAGTTTTAGCGGTAAATTCGCCTTCGCTATTTGTAATACCGTTTAAGCCAGAACTGGTGTTGTAGTAGATACCTTCAACAGCGGCATCGATAAATTTGTTGGTTGTTGTTGATGGTTCTGTCGGTGTTGTGACACCTGAATTAGAACTGTCGCTACCACAACCTGTTAAAGCCACTGCAATCGCCGCTGCGAGAATACTCACTTTTTTCATTACTCGTATATCCTTTCTGTAATAGAGCTATTTGTTATTTTTATGCGTGTAATTTTATAGCGCGCGATTGTAGCGTGATCTTTCTTCCAAGTTAAGTGTGTAAAATGCTGCTCGGTTAATAAACATTCAAACATACGGTAAAAAACACAAAAAGCCGACAGATGTCGGCTTTTTCATAATATTTCTTTGACTTACAAAGGTTTAACGCATCGTCACAAATTCTTCGCTGCCCGTTGGGTGAATCGCCACAACAGAGTCGAAATCTGCTTTGGTTGCGCCCATCTTCATTGCAACGCCGAAGCCTTGAATCATTTCATCAACAGTGAAACCGATGCCGTGTAGGCCAACTACAGTCTCTTCTTCGCCAGCACATACTAGCTTCATCTTACAAGGTTGACGGTGCTGAGTGACTGCTGTGTACATTGCAGTAAAACCAGACGTGTATACCTTGATGTTGTCTTTGCCGTATTGCTCTTCAGCTTCTTGAGTCGTTAGACCAATGGTGCCGATAGGTGGGTGGCTGAATACAACAGTAGGAACGAGCGTGTAGTCCATCTTCGCGTTTGATTGACCGTTGAATAGGCGCTCAGAAAGCTGACGACCGGCTTTAACAGCAACAGGTGTTAGCTCGATGCCGCCTTCCATGATGTCGCCAACACAGTAGATACCAGGAACGTTGGTTGCTTGGAACTCGTCTACTTTGATGTAGCCACGATCGTTCGTCTCAACGCCAGTTGATGCTAGGTTGATAGCGTCAGTTGCTGGATGGCGACCGATAGCCCAGATTAGGTGGTCAACGTTTTGAGTGTTGCCGTTCTCTAGGTGTAGAGTCAGTGTGCCATCCGCTTCTTTCACAACTTCTTTAGGCACTGAGTGCGTGTGAAGTGTTGGACCTTCTGCTTCCATTACTTCTACTAGCGTTTCGATGATCATTGGATCGAAGCTACGTAGTGGAGATTCTTTACGACAGAACAAGTGTGTTTCTGTGCCTAGTGCGCTTAGTACACCTGCGATCTCAACTGCGATGTAGCCAGCACCGATAACCGCAACGCGTTTTGGTTGCTCCATTAGGTCGAAGAAGCCATTTGAGTCGATGCCGTATTCTGCACCTGGGATGTTTGGAATTGTTGGACGACCACCTACCGCGATCAGGATGTGATCTGCTGTGTAGTGTTCACCGTTCACTTCAACTGTCTTTTCATCAACGAACTTAGCAAAGCCTTTGATTACGTTTACTTTGTTGTTACCTAGTACGCGGTCGTAAGATTGGTGGATACGACCAATGTACGCTTGGCGGTTTTCAATCAGCTTGCTCCAGTTAAAGCTTTTTACTTCAACGTCGAAGCCGTAATCTTCAGAGTATAGGTTGATCGCTTCAGCAACTTGAGCGCCGTGCCACATTACCTTTTTAGGAACACAACCAACGTTTACACAAGTACCACCAAGGTCTTGAGCTTCGATAAGTGCAACCTTTGCACCGTGCATTGCTGCGCGGTTTGCTGATGCGATGCCGCCTGAACCGCCGCCGATACAGATGTAATCAAAATGAGTCGCCATTACTTTCTCCATTTATTGAAGGCTGTGGGTACAGTGAGCGCACTGAACACCTACGTCCTATAGATTCTTAAATTGTATAATTATTATATTGAGGGCAGATCGGTTGAACTCAATCTCCCTGTTTAAAATTTATTCGTGTACGTCACAATCTGCTTAATATTTGTCAGAGCATGACGTTAAGTTCGAGATTACTCGGGTACGATCCACTCTACTTTGAAGTGACCGGTCGCCGGCGCAATTGCTTCCTTCAAGAATGGAAGAATCTCTTTCATTTGGCTTTCTAGCTTCCAAGGCGGGTTGATCACAATCATGCCTGATGCTGTCATGCCGCGCTCGTTGGTGTCTGGTGATACGCCAAGTTCGATTTGTAGAATCTTGTTGATGCCTAAGCCTTCGAGACCTTCGATCATATCTTCGATATCGCAGCGATTTACTACCGGGTACCAAATTGCGTAGATACCGGTTGCCCAGCGCTTGTGGCTTTGAGCGATTGCAGTCACGACATCACGGTACTCTTTTGCCAGCTCGTAAGGCGGGTCGATCAGTACTAAACCACGACGTTCTTTTGGTGGCAGGCTGCCCTTTAAGCGCTTAAAACCATCTTCTTTGTAGATAGATACCTGACGATCACGGTGGAACTCTTGCTCAAGCAGCGGGTGATCGGCTGGGTGAAGCTCAGTCAGTACCATGCGGTCTTGGTCACGCAGGTGTGCACGTGCAACACGTGGAGAGCCCGGGTAGTAACGCAGTTTCTCGCCATTATTGAGAATGGAAATAGACTCAAGGTAGCTTTGAATGTCTTCAGGAAGGTCTGTTTGCTCCCACACACGAGCAATACCTTGCTTGTATTCACCGGTTTTTTCAGACCATTCATGCGTTAAGTCGTAACGACCTACACCAGAGTGAGTGTCATGATAAACAAAAGGCTTATCCTTCTGTTTCAAAGAATTAAGAATAAGGCTCTGTACGATATGCTTTACTACGTCGGCATGGTTACCTGCGTGGAAGCTGTGGCGATAACTTAACAAATTAAACTCTCGTAACACTCTCGATTTAGAGTGTGGTTAGTGTAGGTGGGGTTAATCAGACCATTATAACCCTCAATGGACCATAAATTCTCGAACAATTCAGGGACAGTCGTTCGCAATATGTGGTTAGTTATTGGTTCTACTATTGAAATTTGCCTTATTGGGCACTATTTAATAACTATTCGCAGGTGATTTTTTTAGGGCGAACCTGAGCCTGATGACTGTAAGACGACCTCATTACAAAAAAGACGAAAGTCTCTAAAGCCAAAGGAATGTTTATATGTCTAATCCGCTATTAACCTTCACGGACTTACCTCCGTTTTCACAGATCAAGCCAGAGCACGTAAAGCCTGCAGTTGAGCAAGTGATTGAAGCGTGTCGCAACAAGATAGAACAAGTACTTGAAGGTAATACTTCACCAAGCTGGGACAACCTAGTTGCTCCAATTGAAGAAGTGGATGATCGTTTAGGTCGCATTTGGTCACCTGTAAGCCATATGAACTCTGTCGTGAACAGTGACGAACTGCGTGAAGCGTATGAGAGCTGCTTACCTGTGCTATCTGAATACGGCACTTGGGTTGGCCAACACAAAGGCTTGTTCGAAGCGTATAAAGCGATCAAGGCGAGTGAAGCATTCTCTGCACTGAACCGAGCTCAACAAAAAACTATTACCGACGCACTGCGCGACTTTGAATTGTCGGGCATTGGCTTACCTGCAGATGAACAGCATCGTTACGGCGAGATCAGCAAGCGCCAGTCTGAGTTAGGCTCTCAATTCTCAAATAACGTGCTTGATGCAACCATGGGTTGGAGCAAGCAGATCACAGACGTAGCTGAGCTGGCAGGTATGCCTGAATCAGCACTGGCGGCAGCTCAAGCGGCGGCTGAGTCTAAAGAGCAAGAAGGCTACCTACTGACTTTAGATATCCCATCATACCTACCTGTGATGACCTACTGTGATAACCAAGAACTGCGTAAAGAGCTTTATGAAGCGTACGTAACGCGCGCTTCAGATCGCGGTCCAAACGCAGGTAAGTGGGACAACACTGAGATCATCACCGAGCAACTTAAGCTGCGCCACGAGATCGCGCGCATGCTTGGTTTCAGTACTTACAGCGAAAAATCACTGTCGACTAAGATGGCAGAAACGCCAGACCAAGTGCTTGGCTTCCTAAACGACCTAGCAGTAAAAGCCAAACCGCAAGGTGAGCGAGAAGTTGAAGAGCTGCGTCAGTTTGCAGAGAAAGAGTTTGGTGTTTCTGAGCTAAACCTATGGGACATCGCTTACTACAGCGAAAAGCAGAAGCAGAACCTGTTCGAGATCTCTGATGAAGAGCTTCGCCCATACTTCCCTGAATCGAATGTGGTTTCAGGCCTGTTTGAGGTGCTTAACCGTGTGTTTGGTATGTCGGTAACAGAGCGTCAAGGCGTAGACACTTGGCATGAGTCAGTGCGTTTCTTTGATATCTTTGATGCGACTGGAACACTGCGCGGTAGCTTCTACCTAGACCTATACGCACGTGAGCACAAACGTGGCGGCGCTTGGATGGATGACTGTCGTGGTCGTCGTATTACTGAATCTGGCGAGCTACAAACGCCCGTCGCTTACCTAACGTGTAACTTCAACAAGCCAGTTGGTGATAAGCCAGCACTGTTTACTCATGATGAAGTCGTGACTCTGTTCCACGAGTTTGGCCACGGTATCCACCACATGCTAACGCAAGTAGAAGCGGGCGCAGTTGCGGGTATCAATGGTGTGCCTTGGGATGCGGTTGAGCTACCAAGTCAGTTCCTAGAAAACTGGTGTTGGGAAGAAGAAGCGCTGTCGTTCATCTCTGGTCACTTCGAAACGGGTGAAGCGCTACCAAAAGAGATGCTAGAGAAGATGCTAGCGGCGAAGAACTTCCAATC
This sequence comes from Vibrio sp. 10N.261.51.A4, assembly GCF_041471945.1. Lineage (NCBI taxonomy): Bacteria > Pseudomonadati > Pseudomonadota > Gammaproteobacteria > Vibrionales > Vibrionaceae > Vibrio > Vibrio sp. 10N.261.51.A4. The sequence continues at coordinate 162,090 of NZ_JBFRPJ010000026.1, read as the reverse complement.
TGCGATGTTTATCCTGCGTCAGCTAGAGCTTGGTTTGTTCGATTTCACGCTACACACAGAATACGACCCTGAAGTGGGTGCTCGCGTACTAGAAACGCTAGCGGATGTTAAGTCTAAGGTGTCGGTACTGCCAAGCCTAGATTGGAACCGTTTCTCACACAGCTTTGGTCACATCTTTGCTGGTGGTTACAGCGCGGGCTACTACAGCTACCTGTGGGCAGAAGTGCTATCGGCAGATGCGTTCTCAGCATTTGAAGAAGAGGGTATCTTCAACACTGAAACGGGTAATCGCTTCCTGAACAACATCCTTGAAATGGGTGGCAGTGAAGAGCCAATGGAGCTGTTCAAACGCTTCCGTGGTCGTGAGCCGCAAATCGACGCAATGCTGCGCCACGCGGGAATCAACGCATAATCACGGTAACTATCTAGTTTATTGCGAAAAGAGCCTCTAGTTAGAGGCTCTTTTTTTGTCTGTGCGTTATGCCAAGCAAGGCGAATCAATGTTATGGATTCACATTGCGGTTGATAGGGTTCTGCAATGAAATCAGTGTCTCTGTCGACTGAACTTCATCGATCGCTTGCAGCTTATCGATCAATACAAACTGCAGCTCTTCTATCGACTTACACATCAGCTTTACAAAGATATTGTAAGCACCAGTGGTGTAGTACGCCTCAACCACTTCGTCTAAGGCATTCAGCTTAGCGATCGCCGAGTGGTAATCTTTGGCAGCATTAAGGTTGATGCCAATAAAGCAACACACGTCGTAACCCAGTTTTTTGGTGTTTACCACAACTTCCGTTCGCTCGATAATGTCTGCCGATCTCATCTTTTCGATGCGAACGTGAATCGTCGCAGGGCTGACATCGAACTGCTTTGCCATTTCAGCGTAAGGAGTTCGTGCATCTTCCATCAAGGTTTTGAGAATGGCACGGTCTAGATCATCTAGACGAGCTGTGGTTGTGGACATGCATAATCCTTAGGTTGAATGAAAAACATACCGGCTTGAGTACACATCATAGCCAAGGGTGATAATATTAGCAGTAACTATAGGGTTAGGGTGAATTCAGTGCGATTTTCGTTATTTTTTATTGTGATGTGTTGGAGTGTTTTTGCTTCAGCTCAGGCAAAAGATGTGTTGGTTATTCACTCTTATCATCAAGGCTTTTTCTGGACAGATGATTTCCATAAAGGACTATCTGATGAGCTCGATCGCGATGGGTTATCTTACCGGGTTGTTTATCTCGATACCAAGCGAACTCAAAACGCTGAATACTTAGAGCGAATTTATCAGCTATACCGCACTAAGCTGTCGCATGAAGAGTTTGCCGCTGTAGTCGTCAGTGATAATAACGCCCTCAATCTGATGAAACGCTTAGCGCCCGAACTCAATGGCACGCCCGTTATTTTTGGTGGCATCAACAATTTTTCTCCGCAAATGATTGAAGGCTTGCACGCAACCGGTATCACTGAAGATATTGATATGGCGAGCAATATTGAGCTGATCAATCGACTTCAATCGACGGTTAAAAAAGTTTACGTGGTTACCGATCACTCGGTAACGGGTGAAGCTATTCGCGCTCAAGTGGATTTATTTCTACAAAAACGCCCTGAGTTTTCTGGGATGGTGGAGCAATATACGCCTGATTCTTATCAAGAACTGATGACGTTCGCGCAACGCGCTGATCTAACTAAAAGCTTGTTGTTCTGGGCCTACTACCGCGACATCAATGGTCGGGTCAGCAGCAAAGAAGACTGGCGTCAGCTCAACAAAAAAACTCAGATGCCATTGTATATTGTGCAAGATTTAGGACTTGGGTTTGGTGCGATTGGTGGCGTGATCCACAGTGGAGAAACGCAAGGTCGAGACACGGGGCGCGTGCTGTTGAGCGTGCTGAACAATCCTAAGGCTCCATTGCCATTGGTGGTTGCTGGCGCGCCAGAAATCAAACTCGATTACCAACAGATCTCACGTTGGGATTTGGGTGCAGAGAATGAAGCCTCAGTAACCTTCCTCAATAAGCCGAAGTCATTCTTAATGCGCTATCGCGATGAAATTCGCACCATCGGTTTAATGTTCTTGAGCATGTCGTGTGTTATCGCGGTGTTGGTGTATTACCTTAACCGTCTGAAGAAGAGCGAACGTGCAAGTCGCCAAAGCCAACGACTGTTGGAGTCGATATTTGATCAGAGCCTGCAATTTATGGGCATCATTGATAAGGGTGGCGTGCTGCTGTCGAGTAACAGCAAGTTACATGAGCTGCTTTATAATCAAGGCTATAAACTGGGAACGCCGCTGCAACAACACCAACATTGGGAAAGTTCTGCGCGAGAAGTGCTAGCCGAATATTTCATCGCAAAAAGTGAGCACCCAGCCTTACGATTTGAAGCCGAGGTGTGGTGTCGAGATCGCGGTGCGATGGTGTTGGATATTTCATTGAAGCCGATGCCGGGCAGTGAAGACGAAGACATTCAGTTTCTCTTTGAGGCGCGCGACGTGACCTCACGTAAGCTTGCTGAGAATAAGCTGTTCCAACGTGAAGCAAACTTGAAGCTGTATTACGACAAACAGCCGGTGATGATGATTACGCTCGATGGCAATAATCGCATTCAACAAGTGAACCAGTTTGCCGAAGAGCTTTTGGGATACCCTCTCGATCAGTTGTTGGGCCATCGCCCTAGAGAATTCTATGTTGATGAGAACGCGATGATTCCTCGTCATATCTTGCTGCAACCTCAGCATAAGATTCGTGGTGTGTGGCGTCGTGATATCGAATATCGCCATGCCGACGGCAGCAAGAGCTGGATTCGTGAAAATATCCGCCCGTTGGTGGAGTCTGATCAGCTGTTGATTGTGGGTGAAGACATCACCGAAACGCACGAGCTTTCTGAAAAGCTAGAGTATCAGGCTCGCTATGACCTACTGACTGACACCTTTAACCGCAACCACTTTGAGCAAGAGCTGCAAAAGGCGCTGAAAGAGGTTGAGAGCCACATGCGAACTCACGCAATGTTGTTCCTAGATTTGGATCAGCTGAAAGTGCTGAACGATACCGCAGGACATGAAGCGGGTGATGCTGCGATCTTGTTTAGCGCCAAACTGCTAGAAGACGTACTGCCTTACAATGCGGTGTTAGCGCGAATGGGTGGTGATGAGTTTGCTGTGCTGATGAAAGACTGTACTGAACGAGATGCGGTGAATGTGTGTCGCAGTATTATCTCGATGATGAGTGAGAATCCATTCTTGTGGGATGATATTCGACTCAACCTGACGTGCTCTATCGGTATTCGATTGATCGACCATACAGCAGCTTCACCACAGATGGTGCACGCTCAGGCGGATGCAGCTTGTCATGCCGCTAAAGAAGAAGGTCGCAATCGCTATCATCTTTACCATCAAGATGATGAAGACCTGCGTCGTCGCCATCTTGAGATGGAGTGCGTTAACCTAGTGCATGAGGCCTTGGCTAACGATCGCTTAGAGTTGTTTGCGCAGCGAATTCTTGGCCTAGATGAAGACAGCGATAAAATGCACTTTGAAATCTTGGTCCGCATCAAGAACATCCAAGGGGAATACATCTCCCCGGGGATCTTCATGCCAGCCTCAGAGCGTTATAACATCGCGCATTTGATTGACCGCCAAGTCGTCAGTCAAACCTTGGGTTGGTTGGAGCAACGCCCTGAGGTTATTGAGGAACTGGGGATGTGTTCAATCAATCTTTCCGGTCACTCGATGGGTAACCGTGAGTTTGTCGAATTTTTGATAGATAGCCTGAGCGATTCATCGATACCGTGTCATAAGATTTGTTTAGAGATCACCGAAACAGCGGCCATGAGTAACATGAAGCAGGCGATCAAGTTCTTCACTCGAATCAAAGAGCTTGGCTGCATGATTGCATTGGATGATTTTGGCTCAGGGCTATCGTCATTTGGCTATCTGAAAAAGCTGCCTGTCGATATTGTGAAGATCGATGGCTTGTTTGTACGTGATATTGATGTGAATGAGATGGACCATGTGATGGTTCGCTCGATCAATGATCTTGCCAAGCAGATGGGCAAGCACACCGTGGCTGAGTTCGTTGAAAATACCCAGATTATCGACAAGCTTATCGAACTGGGTGTGAACTACGCGCAGGGCTACATCATAGGGCGACCTAAGCCACTCGCAGAGCTTGTTGAAGAGTTAAGACAAGAGCGAGAGACAGAGCCATTGGTTTAGGTAAGCCGACTTTAGCTGGGAATACTTTTCACCGCTAATATGTATTGTTGAGGCAATCAGGTAAACTGGTTGCCTCTTTTGTTTTGAATACTACTGTCTGTTGGAGACGACCTTGCAACTACAACTGATTTGCGAAGATGCTACCCAAATCGATCATTTGAATGACTTAGCGACCCGCTGGAACTTATCTCATGATGAAAGCAGCGATTTTGCTTTGGTACTGACTAGTGAGCGACTTGAGCTACGTAAAGTCGATGAGCCCAAGCTTGGCGCTATCTTTGTTGATTTAGTGGGAGGCGCAGTTGGTCACCGACGTAAGTTTGGCGGTGGTAAAGGTCAGGCGATTGCCAAAGCAGCTGGTTTAAACAAAGGCGCAACGCCAACTATTCTTGATGGTACTGCAGGCTTAGGGCGCGATGCGTTTGTGTTGGCTTCTCTAGGTTGTAAGGTGCAAATGGTCGAGCGTCACCCCGTTGTGGCCGCACTGCTTGATGATGGCTTGCAGCGAGCGCAACAAGACCCAGATATCGGTGGTTGGGTAACTGAACGCATGAAGTTGATTCACGCATCCAGTCACGATGCTTTAGACAAGCTCAGTAACGATCCTGACTTTGAACAACCTGATGTGGTGTACCTCGACCCTATGTACCCACACCCAGAGAACAAAAAGAAATCGGCTCTGGTCAAAAAAGAGATGCGCGTATTCCAATCTTTGGTGGGTGCCGATCTGGATGCTGATGGCCTATTTGAGCCAGCGATGAAGTTGGCATCGAAGCGAGTTGTGGTTAAAAGACCGGATTACGCAGCTTGGTTAGACGAGCAAAAACCGAGCATGGCGATCGAAACCAAAAAGAACCGTTTTGACGTCTATGTGAAAGCATCAATGACTTAATTGAAGCATCAATAACTTAGATACACGCTAAGAAAATTTCCCGTCATAAATACGATAAATTGCCATTTAACACTTGCGATAGTCGCGTTACAGATGTATATCTAACTAAGAATTATTATTATTCTTAGCTGGAGTTGAAGCATGGCTAAACGCTTTTGTAAGTTAAACCGTCGAGATATCACCGAACACTTGGGCGAGATCCACAGCTTAGTGACTGAACCTAAGTTCGTGTGTCGTTCTTGCGCGCGTTCTTCGGCGGATCAAGCGAATCTATGCAAACCCACCGCAATTCCACCTCTTGGTTGTCAAAACAAACCCGTTGAAGAGAAAGTCGCATGCGGCCTGCTAGCGGAAACATTACCTGCACCAGAACTGTCGCTTGCGGAAATCAACGAGGCAATTGAACCGAGCGTACAAATGTTCGATCCAGCCGCCGCTGATATGGCCCCTGAGCTTGCCAAAAAAGAAGCCGCACAGAAAAAAGCCAAGCTGAAAAAACTGATGGCGAAGGCGAGCGGTGATGAGAAAGCTGAACTCAAACAAGCGAAGAAAGCGGCTAAGAAACAAGAGAAGTACAATAAGAAACTGGCGAAGATGATTAAGAAGCAGCAAAAGCTGTTTAAGAAAAGTCAGAAGCTGGAAAGTGAATTGGAACGAATCAACCTACAACTTGATGATGTTGCCTTCACTGAAACCAAGACTCAGGTAGTGAGCCACAATCAAATCCACTGAAGTTGATTTGAATGGTTTATTGCTACAGCGATGATTTAAAAAGAGCGACCTTAGGTCGCTCTTTTGCTTTTTGGGGTTATCCGAGCTGACTCATGTAGCTCGTTCAAATCAGCTAAGCGTTGCTTGCGGATCTTGCTACGCGCTTCTTCACCCACGTCTCATTGACGAATAAAGAGAATAAGATAACGGCGCCACCAATAGACAAGCGAACCAAATCGACATCTCTGTTCCAAATCAGGATATTCACCACCAGACCAGCAGGAACCAAGGCATTGTTCATCACTGCCAGCGCGCCAGCATTCACCATGCACGCGCCTTTATTCCACATAAAGTAACCCAGCCCCGACGCAATCAAGCCAAGGTAGATCAGGATTCCCCATTGAAGTGTGGTGGTGGGCAGTTTCTCTGGGTTGCCTAGTAGCATGAAAGCAACGGAAGCGACGCATAACGCCCCTAAGTAGAAGTAACCAAATACGGTTCTCTGAGGTAACTCGGTCGATTCCTTCTCCATTATCACCTTATAACCCACCTGACCAATAGCAAAGCACAGGTTAGCGCCTTGTACGACAAGGAAACCGACTAAAAAGTTGTCATTGATGCCAGCAAATTTAATGAATACCGCGCCCAGCACTGCAATAGCGGCGGTCACGAGATACCAAGGTGAGAATTGCCCTTTGAGAAAGTCATAAATAAGCGTGACGTAAATTGGGGTAAAGACGGTAAACAAAAGGACTTCAGGTACGGACAGCAGTAAGAAAGATTGATAGTAGAAGCAATACATCAGCCCAAGCTGAATACCACCAATCGCCATCAATTTGCCGATCAGTTTGCGCGAGACACCGCGAAACTTAAGAAAAGGAAGAAACACGATGCCGGCAAGGGCTACGCGCATTAGTACAGAAAACCAAGAATCAACCTGACCAGCGAGGTAAACGCCGATCAGGCTAAAGGAGAAGGCCCATAGGAGGGTAACACCAGCTAAATAGCTCATAGTAAAACTTCGTTAATAAGATATGAGCTGTATGTTACCTAACCTTAAATCATTAGTCTTCTGAATCTCTTAGAGGCACGACCAGCATATCAACCGGAGAGGCGTTGATCAGTTGGCGTGTTGAAGAGAGCAGCTTGCTCCAAAAGTCTTGATGGTGACCGCAAACCACGAGATCAACATTGAACTCGTTGATGGTGTCACACAGCTCATGACTCAAATCACCACTGCCTACTAGGGTATGGGTGATCGGGTATTGGGCGTGCTCCGCAAAATTTTGCAGCTGAATACGAGACGCTTCCATCGCGTTGTGCTGGGTTTCGGCCATGTTGATATCAATCAGGCCGGTATACAGCTCTGCGTAGTTAATATCGATATGGATAAAAGAGACTTTGGCTTCCAATGGCTTAGCCAATGCTACCGCTTTATCCACAATTAATTTGCTGTCTTCTGATAAATCGACCGCGACCAAAATATGTTTGTAACTCATATCGCTACCTCCTTTATTCATTGTCTGATTTAAGATTAGCACTATGCGATGGTTTTTTTTGCTGAAGTGATCTCATATCCACTGTCTTGCGTAATGACAGCTCGAAATATTGGTTAACTAATGGCCTGCGAGATATTCATTAAATAGTGATATAGTAGAGAAAATTGAGGATGTAATTAGGAGTCTTAAATGCTGTCAAAAACTATGGTTGAGCAACTGAATGATCAAATTAACCTAGAATTTTTCTCATCCAATCTATACTTACAAATGAGTGCTTGGTGTGAAGACAAAGGATTTGAAGGTGCAGCAGAGTTTCTGCGTGTTCATGCAGTAGAAGAAATGGAACATATGCAGCGTCTTTTCACTTACGTAAGTGAAACAGGTGCAATGCCAATTCTAGGTGCGATTGAAGCGCCAAAACATGAATTTGATAGCCTTGGTGCAGTGTTCCGTGAAACTTATGAACATGAGCAGATGATTACTCAAAAGATCAACAAACTGGCTCACGTTGCTTTCAGCACACAAGATTACTCAACCTTTAACTTCCTGCAATGGTACGTTGCAGAGCAACACGAAGAAGAGAAGTTGTTTAAAGGTGTATTGGATAAGCTAGAGCTTGTTGGTGAAGACGGTAAAGCACTGTTCTTTATTGATAAAGACCTAGCGCAATTGGCAAAAGATGGTTCATCTTCAATTATGGAAGCTCCTGCCGTTTAGGTAGTACGGGAAAGACACTGATTATCTTTTTCTTTTGAGTTTTCTTATGAAGATGTAGGGAGGAAAGGATGATCAGCGGCGACACTATTCTATTTGCACTAATGGTTGTGACTTGCGTGAACTGGGCGCGATATTTTACTGCGCTAAGAACACTCATTTATATAATGCGAGAAGCACATCCTCTACTTTATCAACAAGTAGACGGAGGTGGATTCTTCACAACTCATGGCAATATGACCAAGCAGGTTCGCTTGTTTAGTTACATCAAAAGCAAAGAGTACCACCATCATCACGACGAAGTGTTTATGTCGAAGTGTGATCGCGTAAGACAGTTGTTTATACTTTCTTCCGCTCTGCTGGGTGTAACGTTGCTGTCTTCTTTCATCGTCTAAGTTATTTAGTACGTGTGAAGTAGAGTTTAGGTTTTGGTGTAAAGCTTCGGTTGTTGGTTCGCTAAGCCAAGTAGTGGTTTTGCTGCTGTCTGCAAATTGTACAATTGAACATCAATTGCAAAGTTTAAAATTGCCGCTAGAATAGCGAGCAATTAGTAAGGATGTGCTGTTTATGCACATCCTTTTTTATTGATGGCATTTCGAGAACAGGGCGTACTCGAGGTGCAAAAGTGAAGAAAGCAGAACCCCAATGAGTGAAAAGTTTGATGTAATCGTAATTGGTGCGGGCGCCGCGGGCTTAATGTGTGCTGCGGAAGCGGGTAAACGTGGCCGACGAGTGCTGGTGGTTGATCATGCAAAGAAACCAGGCAGAAAAATTTTAATCTCAGGTGGCGGCCGTTGTAACTTCACTAACTATGATGTTTCAGCCAACAACTTCCTATGTAACAACCCTCACTTCGTGAAGTCAGCCTTATCTCAATACACCAACTGGGATTTTATCTCGATGGTGAGCAAGTACGGTATTGAGTTCGAAGAGCGAGACCACGGCCAATTGTTCTGTGTGAATGACCACACTGCAAAAGACATCGTGAGCATGTTGCTTGAAGAGTGTAAGCAGGCGAAAGTTGAACAGCGCTACCGTTGTGATGTTCACTCCATCGAAAAAACAGACGCTGGCTTTAAGATGCACCTTAATACCGACGAAGTTGAGTGTGACTCACTTGTCGTGGCGACGGGCGGTTTATCGATGCCGAAACTAGGCGCGACGCCATTTGGCTATAAGATTGCCGAGCAGTTTGGCTTGTCTGTGATGCCGACTACAGCCGGTTTGGTGCCATTTACTCTGCATAAAGAAGACAAAGAAGCCTTTGCTGAGCTTTCAGGAATCGCGATTCCTGCCGAGATCACCGCGCAAGACGGCACCTTATTCAAAGAAGCGTTGCTGTTTACCCACCGCGGCTTATCTGGTCCTTCGGTATTGCAAATTTCTTCGTTCTGGAAAGCGGGTCAATCGGTTTCGATTAATCTAGTACCAGAAGCTGATGTGACTGAGTTGTTGGCGAACTCTCGTGAGAAGCATCCAAATCAGAGCTTAAAGAACACATTGGCAAAAGTATTACCTAAGCGTTTTGTTGAGGTATTGATTGACCGTAAAGAGCTGGAAGACAAACCGCTTAAGCAGTTCAACGAAAAGCAGCTTAATGGCATTGTTGAGCATCTAGAAAACTGGAAAATCGCACCAAATGGCACAGAAGGTTACCGTACGGCGGAAGTTACTCTTGGTGGCGTTGATACCGATCACCTCTCTTCAAAAACCATGGAATGTAAGAACATCAAAGGCTTATTCTTCGTTGGTGAGGTGATGGACGTAACGGGCTGGCTTGGTGGTTACAACTTCCAATGGTGTTGGAGTTCAGGCTTTACTGCTGGTCAGTGGGTTTAAGCTTTTAGCTTACTCACTAGATTTTAAATTATATAAAAATGGCGAGTTATACGACTCGCCATTTTTGTATCTAACATTGTGCTCTAGCTCTAGATTCGACTTTATCGATAGCTTTTCGTGCTCAATTGAATCTTTTAGCTCTTATTTACGCCGGTTTGTTTTTTGAAAACTTGATCTGCTGGATAACAAGGCCGGTAATGATCAGTACCAAGCCAAACAGGGTCGCTGGGTGAATCTCTTCGCCGATAATCGTGGAAAGTAGCATCAACGAGATAAACGGTGAGGCAAAAATCAGATTGCTGATACGCGCTGTGTTGTTGGTCAGTTTTAATGCCGAGAGCCACAAGACAAAGGTAATGCCCATCTCGAACAGGCCTACGTAAGTCACAGCCATCCAACCTTTTGCTGTGATTTGACTAAAGCTCTCGCCTTCGTAAAGGGTTAAACCGATCGCGAAAGGTAATGCCACTAAGAAACCAAGCAATACGCCAATCACAGGGTCAGCCTTGTTTTTGGTGTTTAGAATCCAGTATCCCGCCCAAAGCAGAGTAGAAAGCAGCGCCAGTGCCACACCGAGTGGGCTATCGAACTGCATGCCTAACACATCGCCTTTGGTGGCAATAACTACCACACCCGCATAGCTGAAGGTACACGCAATCCAATCTTGCTTACGAATCTTTTGCCCCAGAAAAACCGCCGCCATTAAGGTTAGCGTGATAGCCCAGCTGTAGTTGATGGCTTGAGCTTGAGAAGCGGGCAGCAGGTCGTAGGCTTTGAATAGAATCAGGTAATAAGCCAATGGGTTAACCAAGCCGAGCAGCAGGTAATACCAAGGGTTTGAAAGGAACGTTGTACTCAGCTGAGAGAGCTTACCTTGAAAGGCGCAGACTGCGATCAGCGCAATCGACGACACAATACTGGCAATGGTCAGCATTTGAATCGGTGAAAACTCAGCAAGGGTCAGCTTAAAAGCAGTAGCGACCGTTGACCACAGCAGTACTGCGGAAAGGCCAAAGCCCAAGGCACGACGTTCGTTCATGGCAACTCATTCTAATTTGATGGGACAGAATACGGAGCGCCTAGTCTATCTGTCGAATTTTAATACGGCAAACTGGACATTTATCCAGTATCAAAATACCATTTAATGAGTTATTTCAAATTAGGCTAAATCATTATCATGCAATGGATTATCGAACATCAAGCACCGCTTATTGCTGCTATTTCTGGCGCGCTCGTCAGCGGCGGTGTGGTGGGTTGGTGGATCAAACAGAAGTTCTCTTTTCAACAGCGACTTCTTGAACAGCAGCTAGAGTCCGACCGTTTGCTGCATGAATCTCAACAATCTCAGCTCAAGTCCTCGCTCGCAGAGGCGCAACAAGAGCTTAATGAGTTGGATGATGACCGAGACAAAGCGGCATTCGAGCTCAAGCAGGCGCACGGTAAGGTGATGGCTGCAATGGAAAAACTGCGCTACTTTGAGGCGGTAAAGCAAGAGCGCCAGCAGTACGCTGATGAGATCAATGTGCTTAAAGATCATAAGTCTGAATTAGAAGCCGAGCTGCGCGAGCAAGAAGCAAGGCATGACCAAGAAAACCTCGCCAATAGCGAAAAGCTGCAGTTGCTAGAGCAAGCTGAATCACGACTTAAGCAGCAGTTTGAATTGTTAGCGAACCAACTGTTTGAAACCAAAACCGCCAAGGTTGATCAGCAGAACAAGCAGAGCCTAGAAGGTTTGTTGTCACCTTTGAGAGAACAGCTAGAAGGTTTTAAAAAGCAGGTTAACGACAGCTTCAGCCAAGAAGCCAAAGAGCGTCATACTTTGGTGCATGAGCTTAAAAACCTGCAGCGTCTTAATGAGAGTATGACGCGTGAAGCGGTGAACCTGACTCAAGCGCTAAAGGGTGACAACAAACAACAAGGTAACTGGGGCGAGGTGGTGCTGGCTCGCGTGCTTGCTGAATCAGGACTGCGCGAAGGCCACGAATACCAAACGCAAGTGAACCTGCAAAACGATGCGGGCAAGCGTTATCAACCGGATGTGATTGTGCATCTGCCACAAGACAAGCAAGTGGTGGTCGATTCAAAAATGGCGCTGGTGGCATTTGAACGCTATTTCAATGCCGAAACCGATCAGCAACGTGATGCTGCATTACGTGATCACTTGGCTTCATTGCGCGCACACATTAAAGGCTTGAGCCAGAAGGATTATCATCAGCTCAAAGGCATACAGAGCTTGGATTACGTGTTGATGTTTATTCCGGTAGAGCCTGCGTTTCAGGTGGCGATTCAAGCCGACCCTAGCTTAGTTAAAGATGCGATGGAGCAAAACATTATCTTGGTCAGCCCAACCACCTTGCTGGTGGCACTGCGTACCATTGATAACTTGTGGCGCAACGATAGACAGAACCAGAACGCACAGGTTATCGCGGAACGTGCGAGCAAGCTTTACGACAAATTACGCCTGTTCGTTGATGATATGGAAGGTCTTGGCAGCTCATTAGATAGAGCCAACCAAAGCTACCAAGGAGCGATGAATAAGCTATTGACTGGGCGTGGCAATGTGATCCGTCAGGCGGAAAGCTTCAAGCAACTCGGTGTTGAGGTGAAGAAACCGATTTCGGTAGGCTTGGCTGAAATGGCGCAAAATGAGGCTTTTTCAGAAAATGCCTCCTTAGTAGAAAGACAACCCGCTGAGGATAAAGTAAACTAATCGGCCGCAGCGCCTCTAAACACGGAGCGTGCTGTCGATGAGAACTTACCATGGTAGATAACAGCATTATGGACACAAGCGTGCAGACAAATTCAGCAGTAGAGTCAGAAACCACACACTTTGGTTTCGAAACAGTCGCGAAAGACGAAAAAGTCGCGAAAGTAGCAGAGGTATTTCACTCTGTAGCCGCTAAATACGACATCATGAATGACTTAATGTCGGGTGGTGTTCACCGCTTGTGGAAGCGATTCACGATTGATTGCAGTGGCGTTCGCCCTGGTCAGCGTATCCTAGATCTTGGTGGTGGTACTGGCGACCTTACTGCGAAATTCTCGCGTATCGTTGGTGAAAAAGGCCACGTGGTTCTTGCTGATATCAACAACTCAATGCTGAATGTTGGCCGTGATAAGCTGCGTGATAGCGGCATTGTTGGCAACGTACACTACGTACAAGCGAACGCTGAAGAGTTGCCATTCCCAGATAACTACTTCGATTGCATTACGATCAGCTTCTGTCTGCGTAACGTAACCGATAAAGACCAAGCGCTGCGTTCTATGTACCGCGTACTTAAGCCGGGTGGCCGTCTGTTGGTTCTTGAGTTTTCTAAGCCAGTGCTTGAGCCACTATCAAAGGTTTACGACGCATACTCTTTCCACCTGTTGCCAAAAATGGGTGAGTTGATTGCTAACGATGCAGACAGCTACCGTTACCTTGCAGAATCTATTCGTATGCACCCAAATCAAGAGACTTTGGAAGGCATGATGCAAGAAGCGGGCTTTGAAAATACAAAATACTTCAACCTAACGGGCGGCATTGTTGCGCTGCACCGCGGTTACAAGTTCTAGTCGAGCTTGGTAGCAGGCTCGCTGAGCGTGCTAAACAATAAGAATAAAGATAGAACGGATAGGTTAAGGCTTATCCGTTTTCAAAGGTAAGGACAGTCATGCCACTTGATCCATTGGTAACCGCGGTTATTGAAACCTCTTTAAATACTTTCGTGAACGATGATCCAGCACTGGTTCGTCGTTTGTCTCGTTTAAAGGGGCAGATCATTCAAGTCAATTTGAAAGAGTTGAATAAAACACTCACTTTCGTTTTCAGCCAACAGATTGATGTGTTGTCAGAATACGAAGGGCAGCCTGACTGCTACCTATCTTTGAACCTATCGGTGTTACCTGAACTGCGTGAGCAATCGAACATCACCAAGCTGATCAAGCAAGATAAGCTGATCTTAGAAGGTGATATTCAACTGGCTCAGAAATTCGCTCAACTGATGACAGACTGCAAGCCTGATTTGGAAGAGTGGTTATCGCGCGTAACGGGTGATGTGGTTGCGCATACCTTGGTGCAAGGCGTTAAAAACGTCGGTGGCTTTGTAGCAAAACAGGCAACTAAGCATCAAAATCATGTTGCTCAAGTTCTGACTGAAGAGTGGAAGATCGCACCTGCACCGTTAGAAGTCGCGCATTTTTGCGACCAAGTTGATGACGTAAAAAGCTCTGCTGCTCGTCTTGAAGCTAAGTTGAACGCTCTGTTGGAGAAAGCATGACCCCAGCAGAACTGAAACGTCTTTATCATATTATCAAGGTACAGTTGGAATACGGCCTTGATGAGTTGATGCCGGAACACCAACTGACTAAAGCCCCTTTGTTGGCGCGAAAGTCACTGTTTTGGCTCAAGAACAAGCATCAAGATAAAGAGTTGGGTCATCGCTTGCGCCTTGCGCTGCAAGAACTTGGTCCAGTGTGGATCAAGTTTGGACAGATGATGTCGACACGTCGTGATCTGTTCCCTCCTCATATCGCCGATCAGTTGGCGTTGTTGCAAGACCAAGTTGCGCCGTTTGATGGTCAATTGGCGAAGCAAGATATGGAAAAGGCGTTGGGTGGCAGTTTAGACAACTGGTTTACCGACTTTGATATCGAGCCACTGGCTTCTGCTTCTATTGCTCAGGTGCATACCGCAAAGCTTAAAGAGAGCGGTCGCGAGATTGTTCTGAAGGTCATTCGACCTGATATTCGCCCGGTGATTGACGCAGATCTAAAACTGATGCACCGAATGGCGCGTATAGTCGCTAAGTCGCTTCCTGAAGCACGTCGTTTGAAACCGGTTGAAGTGGTTCACGAGTACGAGAAAACGTTACTTGATGAACTCGACCTGCGCCGTGAGGCGGCCAATGCCATTCAACTGCGACGTAATTTTGAAGGCAGTGAAGAGCTGTATGTTCCAGAGGTTATCCCTGATCTAAGCAGCGAAACCCTGATGGTGTCAGAGCGAATCTATGGTATTCAAGTCTCCGATATTGAGACGTTAAACTCCAACGGCACCAACATGAAATTGCTCGCGGAACGCGGTGTGACGGTATTCTTTACCCAAGTATTCCGAGACAGCTTTTTCCATGCAGACATGCACCCGGGCAACGTATTTGTTAACCCAGAGAATCCAGATAACCCTCAGTGGATTGGTTTGGATTGTGGCATTGTCGGCACGCTCAACAGCGAAGATAAGCGCTATTTAGCAGAGAACTTGTTGGCTTTCTTCAATCGAGATTACCGTAAAGTTGCCGAGCTGCACGTGGATTCGGGGTGGGTGCCACACGACACCAACGTCAATGATTTTGAGTTCGCGATCCGTATGGTGTGTGAGCCAATCTTTGCAAAACCACTTGGCGAGATCTCATTTGGCCATGTGTTGCTAAACTTATTTAATACAGCAAGACGTTTCAACATGGAGGTTCAGCCTCAGTTGGTACTTCTACAGAAGACCTTGTTGTATGTGGAAGGCCTAGGTCGTCAGTTGTATCCGCAACTTGATTTGTGGGCAACCGCCAAGCCTTTCCTTGAAACCTGGATGATGAATCAGGTGGGGCCGCAAGCTGTGATCAACGCAGTAAAAGAGCGCGCGCCATTCTGGGCAGAAAAACTGCCAGAGCTGCCAGAGCTACTTTATGACAGCTTGCGCCAAGGTAAAGCGATGAACCACAGAATGGATCAGCTTTATCAAGGTTACCGAGATAGTAAGCGTCAGCAAGCAACTGGAAAGTTTTTGTTTGGCGTTGGAGCCACTTTAGTCGTATGCTCCGCAATATTAGTTTCAAGCCCTTATGAGCAGCTATCTATGGGCTGTGGCATCGCAGGTGTCACATTTTGGTTGCTTAGTTGGCGAGCTTACCGTCGTTAGACAGTAGACTCTCTTAATATTTTTATGTGTAGACAGACCCGAGGACAATGACAATGGGTGGTATCAGTATTTGGCAACTTCTAATCATTGCTGTAATTGTAATTTTGCTATTCGGAACAAAGAAACTGCGCGGTATGGGTGGTGACTTAGGTTCAGCGGTTAAAGGCTTCAAAAAAGCGATGAGCGATGAAGACAAGCCTGCAGATAAGAAAGATGCAGACTTCGAACCAAAGAATATTGAACAGCAGAAGACAGAAGCTCACGCTGAAACAACTGCTGAAACAAAGAAAGACAAAGAGCAGGCGTAAATCGTGTTTGATATCGGTTTTTGGGAACTGGTATTAATATCTGTCGTTGGGTTAGTGGTTTTAGGGCCTGAGCGTTTGCCCGTGGCGATTCGCAGTATTTCCAAGTTTGTTGGACAAGCGAAAAGCATGGCAAACAGTGTGAAAGATGAACTTTCTCATGAGCTTAAGGTGCAAGAGCTGCAAGAAAACCTACGCAAGGCGGAAAAAATGGGTATGGAAGATTTATCTCCAGACCTTAAAGCGTCAGTCGATGAACTCAAGCAGGCCGCTGCTGAGGTTCAACGTCCGTATGCTAAGCCTGAGTCTGATAAGCCAAGTGAGACTAAACCTAGTGTCATGGAAACTGTGGAATCTGAAACCATTCAGGTCAACAGCGAAGCTTCAGCACCGTCAGATAAGAAAGCCGAATAGTCTCGCAAGGAGGAGTCGCCGGATACTTGATTCGCTAGATGTTTAAATAGATATCTATTCAAGTAAATAACTATTCAAGTGGATACCAATTCAACTGGATAGATACACGCGCGGCTCCTTTTCGATCTTCCTGTTTAAGAGGTTTGACATGTCTTCGACTGAGCAGACACAGCCTTTAATTAGCCACCTTCTAGAACTACGTAATCGCCTACTACGTGCGATTGTCGCGGTGCTAGTGATATTTGTCGGGCTAATTTATTTTGCTAATGATATTTATGAATTCGTATCAGCACCTTTGGTAGATCGTCTACCGGAAGGGGCGACGATGATCGCAACCGATGTTGCATCGCCATTTTTCACACCGCTGAAATTAACCTTGATCGCGTCTATATTCCTCGCGGTTCCGTTTATTTTGTATCAGGTGTGGGCTTTTGTTGCTCCGGGTTTATACAAGCATGAAAAACGCTTGATCATGCCGCTATTGGCTTCAAGTTCATTGCTGTTTTACTGTGGTGTGGCGTTCGCTTACTTTATTGTATTCCCGTTGGTATTTGGCTTTTTTACGGCCATATCATTAGGGGGAGTAGAGTTCGCAACCGACATCTCAAGCTATCTTGATTTTGTACTCGCGCTGTTCTTTGCTTTTGGTATTGCCTTTGAAGTGCCTGTTGCGATTATCTTGTTGTGTTGGACGGGGGCAACAACGCCTCAATCTCTGTCTGAAAAGCGTCCTTACATTGTGGTGGGTGCTTTCATCATCGGTATGATGCTGACACCACCAGATATGATCTCGCAAACACTGTTGGCGATTCCAATGTGTATTCTGTTTGAGATTGGTCTGTTTTTCGCACGCTTTTATACGCGTAAGCCAGATGCGGATGAAGAGGAAGAAGCTGAATCTTGATTCGGAATGCTTCAGTAAAAATCACATAATAAAAAAGCGGCCTAGGGCCGCTTTTTTATTATGTCTGTTTATCGAATCTTTAACTGATAGCCACAGTTCTGACATATATAGGGCTCTTTGATGCCCAAAATTTTATGCCATAGGGTTCGATGTTGACGTTGTAAGTGTTGTGAATGGTCACACATAATCAACTACCTCTATATGCAGGTGGTTGATACTATACATGTCACTTAGCTTTCTCAAATAAATTCAGGAAAAATCCGTAATAATTACTTATTAATAGATTTGTCATAAATTAAACAATGCCTTAGCATTTTTGGTGGTTATGTTTTCGACTTCTTCAAGGGTAATTCCGCGTAATTCGGCGATGCGTTTTGCTACTAATTCTGTGTAGGCTGGTTCATTGCGTTTACCGCGATTCGGTGTTGGTGCCAAGTATGGGCAATCTGTCTCTAGAATGACGTAATCCATATCGAGATGTGGGATCACCTTGTCCATCCCAGAGTTCTTAAAGGTCGAAACGCCGCCTAAACCTAAATGAAAGCCTAGCTCGTTGATCGCTTGAGCTTCCTCTAAGCTGCTACCAAAGCAGTGGAATACCCCGCGTAAGCTGCCATCTTGTTCTTTACGAAGTAGGGCAAGTGTCTCTTCAATGGAATCACGAGTGTGGATCACCACAGGTAGATCAAGCTCTTTTGCCCACTGCAGTTGAGTCACAAACGCCATCTCTTGTTCAGCCTTGAAGGTTTTATCCCAGTACAAGTCGATACCAATCTCACCCACGGCGATAAAGTCATGCTTATCAAACCAAGCTCGAATGGTTTTGAGGGTTTGCTCGATATTCGCATCCACATAACAAGGGTGTAAGCCCATCATTGAACGGCACACATCAGGAAACTGCGCTTCCGTTGCTAACATTGGTTCGATAGATTCTAAATCGATGTTCGGCAATAGAATGGTATCAATCCCTTGAGCCAGTGCGCGCTGCACAACTTGTTCGCGGTCTTCATCGAATTCGCTCGCGTAAATATGAGCATGGGTGTCGATCATTGTTTTGTCCTGAAAGCGGTCTTTACTGAGTTGTCATGAGTATACGGCAGTGTGAGGAGAAGGTCATTTTTTGCCATTTATCCCTATTTTTGATTGGGTTTCATATTTTACTGCTAGCGTCCTGAGCCATCAGTGATATGCTTTTGCCTGTATTTAGCACTTTTCATATCTAAGTATTTCGGTGCTTAGACTAGGCAAGGAGAATCTAGTGTCTGTTTCAATTCAAGGTCAATTCCCAGGTCGCCGTATGCGCCGTATGCGTAAGCACGACTTTAGCCGTCGCCTAATGGCAGAAAATCAATTGTCTGTGGATGATCTAATCTACCCAATGTTTATCCTGATGGGTAAAGACCGCCGCGAGCCTGTCGAGTCAATGCCAGGTGTTGAACGCTTGTCGATCGACTACATGCTTGAGGAAGCAGATTACCTGTCAAAGCTGGGTGTTCCTGCGATTGCTCTATTTCCAGTCGTGAACCAAGATGCTAAAAGTTTATGCGCAGCTGAAGCTCATAACTCAGAAGGTTTGGTGCAGCGCGCTGTACGTTTACTAAAAGAGCATGTGCCAAACATTGGCGTTATTACTGACGTAGCACTAGACCCGTTCACCACTCACGGCCAAGACGGCATCATCGATGAAGATGGTTACGTGATGAATGACGAGACGACTGAAGTCTTGATCAAGCAAGCATTATCACACGCTGAAGCGGGTGCGGATGTGGTTGCACCGTCAGATATGATGGATGGTCGCATTGGTAAGATCCGTGAAGCGTTAGAAGAAGCGGGTCATATTCATACCCAGATTATGGCGTACTCTGCGAAATACGCATCGTGCTACTACGGTCCATTCCGCGACGCAGTCGGCAGTGCTTCGAACCTGAAAGGTGGTAACAAGAAGAACTACCAGATGGATCCTGCGAACAGCGATGAAGCGATTCACGAAGTTGCTATGGATCTTAATGAAGGTGCGGACATGGTGATGGTGAAACCAGGCATGCCTTACCTTGATATTGTTCGTCGTGTTAAGCACGAACTGCAAGCGCCTACGTTTGCTTACCAAGTATCTGGTGAATACGCGATGCACAAAGCGGCGATTCAAAATGGCTGGCTGAAAGAGCGCGAAACCGTCATGGAATCACTGTTGTGCTTTAAGCGTGCTGGCGCTGATGGCATTCTTACTTACTTCGCTAAAGATGTCGCAGAGTGGCTTGCTGAAGATAACGCACAAGCTGCTGAGCATTTAAAAGAAAAGTAACAGTGTAGATCTCACTTAAGTGATCAGTAAAGGGTTGGCCATTGTGCCAGCCCTTTCGTTTATAAGGATGAATAAGATGTCAGTTGTCGTACGTGAAGGTTCTTTAGAAGAAGTGGTGTCTGTGGTCGAGCAGATCTCTGAGTTCGCTAAAAAAGAGAGTGTCGCTTCTCTGTCAGAGCGGCTGGCAGGGAAAAAGAGCCTTATCTTAGTGGCTGAAGAAGCTGGCGTGTTGCTTGGCTTTAAGATCGGCTATGAATTGGATCAAGATACTTTTTACAGCTGGTTTGGTGGCGTGTCACCGCTCGCGAGGAACAAAGGCGTTGCACAGGCGCAATTAGACGTTCAGGAACAGTGGGCGAAAGAGCAGGGCTACAGACAGTTAAAGGTTAAGTCTCGTAACCAGTTCCCTGCAATGTTGCGCCTGTTATTGAGAAACGGTTACCTAATCGAAAGATTTGAAGAAAAAGAAGACATTAATGACCATAGAATCCATTTTTTGAAGCAAATTTAAGCACTGCTGTTAACGGTTTATAAATCAAATGAGATTTATTATCATTTAATTGTTGACTATTAAATGAGAATCATTATTATTAACTTCGTCTTAGGGAATGAGGAAATGTTCACAAGGATGTTAAGTACTCAAGTATCTACTTGGTTACCCAACAGAATTCTCGCGAACTTGTACTAAGTTCTTTTTGACACGACATTGCTCACATTGCTTCCAGTGTAATTTATAGCTTTTAGGTAAAGCTGTGGTATTCAATTTGAATGGCTTTACCGGTTTTTGCTAGGCGACATCTTCGGGTGTCGCTTTTTTTTATACCTACCATTTCAACATGATGCATATTTAGTGGCACGTATTTTTATGAATAAAACGCCATCAGCATTCTTTTCCACAACGCAAGATCGAGAAAAGATCGTTGATCATCTGTTCGATCTGTAAAATTATTCTTTATTTTCAGTTATTTATTGGTGTTTTTTGAGTTGTTCACCGTAGTTCTCAACAGGGTGGGTAAATAATATAAACAGAGTTATCCACAGAACGCTTGCGTCTAAGAACAAAAAATAACAACAAATCGATTATAACGAACACAACCGAGTGAACGGATACAGATCGACAACGTGGAATCCAACCAACAGACGTGGCATTCTTAACAGATAATTTCTGTACTTACTGGATACACAAACATTATGGCTCGTATTCCTGATAATCCATTGATTCTGATCGATGGCTCTTCTTACCTATATCGCGCGTTTCATGCTTACCCTGGCACCATGAGCAATGGTGATATCCCGACTAACGCGGTTTACGGTGTAGTTAACATGCTGCGCAGCATGATGCGTCAATTTGCTTCTGATCGTATTGCGGTTATTTTTGATGCAAAAGGAAAGACGTTCCGTGATGACATGTACCCAGAGTACAAGGCTAATCGTCCACCTATGCCGGATGATCTACGTTGTCAGATCGAACCTTTGCACAATGTGATTCGTGCAATGGGTTTGCCACTTATCTCTATTCCCGGAGTTGAAGCGGATGACGTGATCGGTACGCTGGCTTCTCAAGCTTCTGCGATGGGTATGCCTGTGCTTATTAGTACTGGCGATAAAGATATGGCGCAGCTTGTCGATGACAACGTTACTCTGATTAACACCATGACCAACGTGGTAATGGATCGTGAAGGCGTGATTGAGAAGTTTGGCATCCCACCAGAGCTTATTATCGACTACCTTGCGCTGATGGGCGATAAAGTCGATAACATCCCAGGAGTTCCGGGTGTCGGTGACAAGACAGCGACTGCTCTGCTGCAAGGCATTGGTAGCATCGAAAAGCTGTATCAAAACCTGGATGATATTGCCGCTCTTGGCTTCCGTGGTTCAAAAACCATGGCTAAGAAGCTGATTGATAATAAAGACAACGCTGAGATGTCTTATGAGCTTGCAACGATCAAACTGGACGTCGAGTTAGAAGAGACACCTGAGTCGCTTGTAAAAGCACAACCAAACACGGATGAGCTGATTAAGCTATATGGTCAACTGGTCTTCAAGTCTTGGTTGAACGAGCTACTTGAAGGTGGCAGTGGTGTGGTTGAGGCGGATGAAAAGTCGGGCGCAGTGCACAGCAATACGGCATCAACCACTTCTACCGTAGAAATGAACACCTCTGCAGTGACGATTGATCGCAGCAACTACGAAACCATCTTAGATGAAGCCTCTTTTAATGCGTGGCTAGAGAAACTGAAAGCGTCAGAGGTGTTTGCCTTTGATACTGAAACAGACAGCTTGGACTACATGGTGGCTAACCTTGTTGGTCTATCATTCGCAACCGAAGAAGGCGTTGCCGCTTACGTACCGGTTGCCCATGATTACCTAGATGCACCTCAGCAGCTAGATCGCGATTGGGTACTTGAACAGCTTAAGCCGGTTCTTGAAGATGATGCACAAGCAAAAGTAGGTCAGAACCTTAAGTATGATATGAGTGTGCTAGCGCGCTACGGTATCGAGATGAAAGGCATCAAGCACGATACCATGTTGGCGTCTTACGTTTTCAATAGCGTAGGTGGCAAGCATGATATGGACAGCCTAGCGCTGCGTTTCCTTCAGCACAGCTGCATCTCATTTGAGCAAATCGCAGGTAAAGGTAAGAAGCAGCTTACTTTCAACCAGATTGAGCTGGGTGAAGCGTCTCCATACGCAGCAGAAGATGCTGACGTGACTTTACGTCTTCATAACCGTTTGATGGAAAACATTGAGCAAGATGAAAAGCTAAAAGCCATCTATGAAGAAATCGAAGTACCACTGATCCCTGTTATGTCTCGCATTGAACGCACTGGCGTATTCATCGATGACATGCTGCTAGGCGCTCAATCGCAAGAGATTGCGGTTCGATTGGATGAGCTAGAACAGAAAGCCTACGAGATTGCAGAGCAAGAGTTCAACATGAACTCGCCAAAACAGCTGCAAGCGATCCTGTTTGAGAAAATGGGTCTGCCTGTTATCAAGAAAACGCCATCAGGTGCACCTTCAACCAACGAAGAAGTGCTGCAAGAGTTGGCTCTTGATTACCCGCTACCTAAGCTGATCATTGAGTATCGTGGCCTTGCGAAACTAAAGTCGACCTACACAGATAAACTACCGAAGATGATCAACGCTGAAACGGGTCGTGTTCATACGTCTTATCACCAAGCGGTGACAGCAACGGGTCGATTGTCTTCAACAGATCCAAACCTGCAGAACATCCCAATTCGTAATGAAGAAGGCCGTCGTATCCGCCAAGCATTCGTTGCACAACATGGTTGGAAGATTCTAGCGGTCGATTACTCTCAAATTGAATTGCGTATCATGGCGCACCTTTCGGGTGATAAAGCGCTTCTGGAAGCATTCCAACAAGGCAAAGATATCCACGCGGCAACGGCTGCTGAGATCATTGGTGTTGATATTGAGAGTGTGACCACTGAACAACGTCGTCGTGCTAAAGCCGTTAACTTCGGTCTTATCTACGGTATGAGTGCCTTTGGCTTGGCTAAGCAACTGGGTATTCCTCGTGGCGAAGCACAGCACTACATGGACACTTACTTCGAGCGTTACCCTGGCGTAATGCAGTATATGGAAGACACGCGCAGTGCTGCTTCAGAGCAAGGCTTCGTTGAAACCATTTACGGTCGTCGACTGCACCTTCCTGAGATTCAATCTCGTAATGGCATGCGTCGTAAAGCTGCTGAACGCGCGGCGATCAATGCGCCAATGCAAGGTACAGCGGCAGATATCATCAAGAAAGCGATGTTGTTAGTCGATGAGTGGATTCAAGCCGAAGGCGATGGTCGTGTGAAGCTATTGATGCAAGTACACGATGAATTGGTGTTTGAAGTGGAAGAGTCAGCTTTAGCCGAAATTGAAAGTAAAGTACAACAATTGATGGAATCCGCGGCAGAACTAGAAGTGCCGCTTGTGGCGGAAGCTGGCCACGGTGATAACTGGGATCAAGCCCACTAATCAGTTTTTGACCTTATTAAGCAAATTAGTATGAGCCAGTGCACAAACACTGGCTTTTTTTTGTCTCGAATAAAGATAAGCTGTGAAAAGAACTTAGATGTTTTAATAAAACATTCATGAAAAAAAACTACAAAAATTGTTTTCATTTCTGAGCAATTGTTGTACATTAAATCTTGTAGGGTACAGAGGTAAGATGTTCTATCTTTCAGACCTTTTGTTTCACGTTATTGGATTAGGCTGATTCAGCCGCCCCAGTCAGTATTTGACTGGGGCGTTTTTTCTTGTGCGAAAGAAAAATATTTCCAACCTACCATTCCCCCGTAAAACCTCTCATTTTTAGTGCCTTTTATTACACTTTCTCAAGCACAGTGATAAGCCCCTGATTTGCCTTAGATCTGGAATTCGATCAGCTTTTGGTAATTTAAATCCGTCTCTAAGTCGATTGTTTTATCACTTGAAATAACTTTTATTTTACAAGTTATCGATAAAGGATTGATGGCTCACGCCTTATTTATCAGTGTATTGAGTCGGTGAATGCTCAATGTAATCCATGATTTTCTGTTGCTTCTCGGTGCTGTATTTCAGTGCTTCGGCGGTGATCTGGATGGATTGTGCCATCGAAGAGATATTGTTGGTCGCTTTTACCAAGGTTTGCTGCATGGGTTTCAGGATAAGCAGATAGATAGCGGTCAAAGCGATAATAATGACGGCGATAACGGCCGCTAACGCAATGATGATCTTGGTCTGAACATCATCCAACAGCATTTGACTGGTTTGTTTAAAGGCGAGTCGAGATTGGTCTAAGGCTTGTGGTAGTTGATTGAGTGATGTCTTGGTGGAGCTCGCAAGCTTATTGATACTTTCAACGGTTTGATTGAGGGCTTGTTGCTGGTCGTCGCTTAGGTTGGGGTTGTTGACTATCGCCTGCAAAGATTGCGATATCACCTCAAGAGACTCACTCGCATCTTGGGCGTACTTTTCCATGCCATCGAGGTCTAAGGTCATATCGACATTGATCAGTGGGGCTTGTTCTTGTTCTGCTTCAGAGGCAAACCCTGTCAGTGAGACCAACATAAGTGCAATGATGGCCAATGGTATTTTCCACATGAGTATTCCTTTCTCATTGTTCTGATTATTTAGATGTGTCTTTTAGTATGGTTCACTTCTATTGGTTTTAGTGGCTAAATCCGATTTTTAACACTAAAAACTTAGGCTTAACTCACTCATTTTTGGGCAAAAAAATACCCCACCTATATAAGGAGGGGCATTGATAAGGCTAAATCACGTGTTGTAAGTGCTCTAACCTATAGCGATAAGTAGAGGAACTACTCTGAGTCGTTGTGCTCTTCGTCTGCTAACTCATCAATGATTTGATCAGCAAGCGCAGGCGCAAACCACTCATCCATCTTGGCACGCAGTTGGTCAACGCCGATGCCCTTCATTGAAGAGAAGACATCAACCGCAACATCACCACCGAAAGATTTTGCATCGTTACGGATTTTCAGTAGCTGTGCTTTACGCGCACCACTTTTCAGTTTGTCTGCTTTTGTTAACAAAACCTGTACTGGGATGCGGCTATCGATAGCCCAGTAGATCATTTGTTGGTCAAGGTCTTTCATTGGGTGACGGATATCCATCAATACCACTAAACCTTTCAGGCTTTCACGTCGTTGTAGGTATTCACCTAGCGACTTCTGCCATTTTTTCTTCATCTCAAGTGGTACTTGAGCAAAGCCATATCCAGGTAAATCGACGATATGACAACCGTCCGTTACCTTAAATAGGTTGATTAGCTGAGTTCGACCGGGTGTTTTACTGGTTTTCGCCAAGCTTTTTTGGTTTGTAACGCGATTTAGCGCGCTAGATTTACCAGCATTGGAGCGTCCTGCAAACGCAATTTCGATCCCTTCGTCTTCTGGTAAATGACGAATATCAGGTGCACTGGTAATGAAATGCGTGTTTTGATAATGAATTTTTACGCTCACTGTTAACTCCATCTCGACTTTGTGTAGTCGATTGATTACTTTTTTGTGAATTTGTGTAAAATAACCGTGCTCGGCATAAGGTCGCCTATTGTACCATGAGTGGCAACATAGAGTGGTACTGGAAGCTTGATAATTATAATGGAATGTCATGAAGAAATTAGCGCTAATTTTGAGTCTTTTAGCCAGCTGCTCAGTATGGGCTCAAGGTAGTATTGAAGCTGGTAAAGCCAAATCACAAACATGTGTTGCCTGCCACGGTGCTGACGGCAACAGCCTGATCACTCAGTACCCTAAGCTGGCTGGTCAACATGAGAAGTATCTAGAGAAGCAGTTAAAAGAGCTTAAGCTAGGTATGACAAGTGGTGGTAAGCAAGGTCGTTACGAACCTGTAATGGGTGCAATGGCGATGCCTTTATCTGAAGAAGATATGGCTGACCTAGCGGCATACTACGCCTCTCTACCTATCTCTAGTAACTCTACTCCTGAAAATGTAGTAGATGAAGGTAAGGTTCTTTACACAGCGGGTAACGCAGAACGCGGCGTAACGGCGTGTATTGCTTGTCATGGCCCTCGTGGTAATGGTACCGAACTTTCTGGTTTCCCTAAGATTTCAGGTCAGCACGCAGATTACATCAAGGCTCAACTTGAAAAATTCCGCGATGGTGACCGTAATAACGACATGAATGCGATGATGCGTGATGTAGCTAAAAAGTTAACAGACGCTGATATTGATACCTTATCGAAGTACGTTGGTGGTTTACACTAATTTGTCGGTTTCTTGCTCTTAGCCAGAGTAAAGGAATGTACGTTCGAGCGAGATTGAAGAGACGCCCCGATCAGTAATGGTCGGGGCGTTTTCTTTTGTATTGGTTTTATTAATGCGTTTTGTGTTTATGTCTGATTTATCAATGTGTGATCGATTTGTGTACAAAAGTGTGAAGTCGCACTCTTGTAGTCTTTTTGTAACACGGTAAAGTAACCGCCATCAGCTAGGAGCTGACTTAGATATGGATGATCATCTAGTCTAACGGTATAGACAGAAATGGATCAGGCTAGGACAGCCCAGCAACAAGGTGTTAGAAAAGGATAGCCAAAACTCATCAGGACGATGAACAACAAACAAATTTGGCATGGAAAGCACCAATAACAAATGGAGATTTGTGTACCAAGTTGAGTATGCAAATTTTGGCCGATATAGGCAGATTTAGAGAGCGATAGGTTTTCCTATCGCTTTTTTTATTGATTTGATGAAAAAACACCCAATACCTCTCCACTATAAACTCAGTTTCTGGTATGTTTCGCATCCCTGTTTAAGGATGTGCTATGTATACTTGTCCCTTATGCCATCACCAAGGCGTGAATCACTATTTTGAAGACAAACGCAGAGCCTATCTGCAGTGTCAGCAATGTGAACTGGTATTTGTTAAACCTGAACAAAGGTTAGAAGCAAAAGAAGAAAAAGCACACTATGATCTCCATGAGAACGATCCTAGTGATGCAGGCTATCGCCGCTTTTTATCTCGCATCGCGGATCCACTAACAGACAAAATTTCATCTAACTCACACGGGTTGGATTTTGGTTGTGGCCCAGGCCCTACGCTATCTATTATGTTAGAAGAAGCCGGACACACCATGGAGTTGTACGATATCTATTACCACCCAGAACCCTCTGTGTTGGAAAAAACGTACGACTTTATGACTGCCACGGAGGTGATAGAGCATCTTTATCACCCAGACAAAGTGTGGCAGCAATGGTTGAATTTAGTTAAACCCAAGGGCTGGATTGGTCTTATGACTAAACTAGTAATAGACGTAGACGCGTTTGCTGGTTGGCACTACAAGAATGACCCGACACATGTCGTCTTCTTTAGTCGTCAAACATTCCAGTTTTTGGCAGAGCGGGATAAGCTCGAACTAGAATTTTTTGGAAATGATGTAATTTTACTGAGGAAAGTGCAGTAATGGGTCGTAGTAAGAAATCAAGAAAGCCGGGAGCACTTGGCGCTCCGGAGCCTATGGTTACTCGTAACCGTAGTGAATCTGATGTTGAAGGTCGTGAACGTAAGCGTGTTAAAAAGCGTAAAGGCCTTAAGTCTGGCAGCCGTCACTCAGATGGTAGCGAAGCAAAACAGCGTAAAGCTGCACAAGCTCGTGATCCACGTTTAGGCAGCAAGAAAAAAATTCCGCTGATCGTTGAACCAGCGAAGAAGCCGACTAAACAAGAGCGCAAGCTATCTAACGAACAAGAGTTAGAGATGCTTGAGAATGACGCTCAACTGAACACACTCCTAGATCGTATCGAAAATGGTGAAAACCTAGGTGCTGGTCTACAGAAGTTTGTTGATGAGAAACTTGATCGTATCGAACACCTAATGGGACGCTTAGGTCTACTAGAGCCAGAAGACGATGAAGAAGAGATCTTCGAAGAAGCACCGGTTGCCTCTAAGAAGAAAGCGAGCTCTGACGAAGACTTGCTATCTCAATTCGAAGATTTCGATTTAGACAGCTTTAAAGGTTAATAGCCAGTGAACGTAACCTTATTAGCAATTGCTGGTGGAATTATCATTCTCGGCTTGGGCTCTTACGCAGGTTACCTTCTACTTCAAGTGAAGAAGCAGACGGAGTTGCAAAAGCAGCATCAAGCACTAGCCATTGAAAAACGTAACGCGACGATTTACGAAAACGTAAATACTTTGTGCTTAGCGGGTATTCAAGGGCAATGTGACTTACCTGAGATCAGTATCCGAGTGTGTATCATTATGGATAATGTTCAGGGTGATGAGCGTGTCGATTTTGATTCTGAGTATCCTGCTCTTTCTGAGCTGTACCATATCGTAAAAGATATGGCGCGCGGAGAGGCAAGACAGGAACTGACGAAGAAAGAACGCATGCAGCAGAATCTCACGCGCCATAAGGCAGAGACTCGCTTGAATGATGCGGTCATTGAAGATCTGAAAAGGTTGCAAGAGAAGGTTAAACCTCTCAACAACCAAATCAACATTCAGATGATCTAGTCGCTAAGACTTTTAAAATAGAGGCTTGTTTAATACAGGGTGTTCTAGAGACACCTTATCTTTAGAGATAGTGTTAAATGAGCCTTCTTACCTTTTGCGTCTCGTTAATCCCGACGCTTTGTTAGTGATCAAGCTAGCAGTTCTGAGTTTTTGTCTAAAAAATTGATTTTGTCTTGGAACGACCTTACAGGTCGTGTGGCAAAATAACCCGTCTATATTTTAATGTATGTAAAATGATTTGAGAGACCTTAGGTTCTCGCGGATCTAAATTGGAAATACCGCTATGTCGAGCAAGCCAGTAACAACGAATCAGCAAATCGTTTGGGATCAAGAGATCTTAAACAAGTACAACTATTCGGGACCTCGTTACACCTCATACCCAACTGCGTTGGAGTTTCATGAAGCGTTTACCGTCGCTGATTACGACATGGCGTGTACTCAATATCCTGAGCGTCCACTCTCTCTTTACGTGCATATCCCGTTCTGCCACAAGCTTTGTTACTACTGTGGTTGTAATAAAGTCATTACTCGTCACTCGCATAAAGCGGATGAGTATCTTGATGTGATTGAACATGAAATCCGCCAACGCGCCTCTTTATTGAATGGTCGTGAAGTGACGCAATTGCACTTCGGTGGTGGCACGCCAACGTTCTTGACTAAGACACAAATCACTCGCTTGATGATGATTCTGCGTGATGAGTTTAACTTCACCGCTGACGCTGAAATTAGTATCGAAGTTGACCCGCGTGAGATTGAACTAGACGTACTCGACCACCTACGTAACGAAGGCTTTAACCGCCTGAGTATTGGTGTTCAAGACTTCAATAAAGAAGTACAGAAGCTGGTTAACCGTGAGCAAGATGAAGAGTTCATCATTGCAATGGTTCAACGTGCCAAAGAATTAGGCTTCCGCTCAACTAACCTTGATTTGATTTACGGCCTACCAAAGCAGACTCAAGCTTTGTTCGCTGAAACATTGAAACAAGTGCTAGAGATGAAACCAGGTCGTTTATCGGTATTTAACTACGCACACATGCCTCAGCTGTTTGCGGCACAGCGTAAGATTAAAGACGAAGACCTACCTGAAGCGAAAGAGAAAATGGCGATCTTGCAAGATACCATCGAGACGCTAACGGGGGCGGGTTACCAGTTCATCGGTATGGACCACTTCGCTCAACCTGAAGATGAACTAGCGGTTGCACAGCGTGAAGGTATTCTGCATCGTAACTTCCAAGGTTACACTACCCAAGGTGAAGCTGACCTAATTGGCTTCGGTGTTTCTGCTATCTCTATGGTCGGTGATGCTTACGCTCAAAACCAGAAAGAGCTGAAGAAGTACTACGCTCAGGTGAATGACCTGCGCCATGCACTTTGGAAAGGCGTGGCACTAGACAGTGACGACCTTCTACGTCGTGAAGTGATCAAGCAGCTTATCTGTAACTTTAAGCTTGATAAAACGATGATCGAATCTGAGTTCTCGGTTAACTTTAATCGCTACTTCAAAGAAGATTTAGAGCTTCTACAAACCTTCATCAACGATGATTTGGTTGAAGTCGATGACAAAGAAATCCGTGTTACTCTGCGTGGCCGCTTGCTGATCCGTAACATTTGTATGTGTTTTGATAAATACCTACGTGCAAAGGCTCGCCAGCAGCAGTTCTCTCGCGTTATCTAATCGCTCGACAGAGAATAGAACAATAAAAAATGCCAGCATTATGCTGGCATTTTTGTATCTGACTCATTCGATTTCTGCCTGACTTAGGTGAGACTCTCAGTAGTATTTTGTTTGACCTTGGCACTTTGCTTGGAGTTGATGAGGTCGGTAGGCCATTGGTCAAACGGAACTGGGCGACTGTATAAGAAGCCTTGAGCAAGCGGGCACTGCAGCTGCTTGAGAAGTTCAGCCTGTTGCTGTGTTTCAACGCCCTCTGCCACCAAGCTTACTTTGAAGCCCTTAGTGATGTTAACGATGGCCGCGACGATGGATCTATCTAGGTTCTCTTTATCAAGTTTGCTGACAAAGCTGCGATCGATCTTTAAGCAATCAAATGGCAGTTTGTGTAAATAAGCCAGTGACGAATAGCCGGTACCAAAGTCATCAATCGCAATTGATATCCCTAGTGCTTTTAGAGTCAGCATGTTATCGATGATGGTCGGGTCGTTGTCGACGATGCGTGATTCGGTGATCTCTAGTGTCAGGTTGCTTGCTGGCAGATTTGTGTCTCGCAACGTGCCTTTTACTTGTTCCACAAAGCCACTTTCGCTTAGCTGAACGACCGACAGGTTGACGTGAATCGAGAAGTCCTTGCTCCATTTTCCTGACTCAATCGCGATGGCTGTATCTCGACACGACTTATGCAGAATTTGTTTTCCGATATCGTCAATGAGCCCGCTCTCTTCCGCGAGAGGAATGAACTCGAGTGGCGAGATCACCCCTTCATCCGTTATCCAGCGAGCTAAAGCTTCTGCTCCTATGGTCGAGCCAGATTCCAGATCAATAATAGGTTGATAGAAGGGTTCGAACTGTTGAAGTTCAATCGCTCGGTTCATCCGCGCCAGCATCTTAGTGCGATGTCTTGATGCTTTACCCATCTCAGGGCTGTAAATGCTGACACTAGCTTTGTCTTGTTTTGCGTTGCTCAAAGCAATGCTACTACTACGCAGCAATAGCGCAATGTCGTGGACGTTAGATACACCGACGACGCCCATCGATACCTTAATGACGACACTTTCTGATTCCATTGAAAATGGGGAAGCGAAGGTTTGAAGTAAGCGGTTAGTCAGCAGCTGAACATCATCGCTTTGCGTTACGTTTGGCGCGTAGATGGCAAACTCATCACCACCAGTGCGAGCTAGTAGGTATTCGGATGGCAGTGTGCCTCTTAAACGAGCGGCCGCAATGATAAGTAGCTGGTCGCCATTGTAATGACCTAGGCTGTCATTGATGTCTCGGAAGCGATCAATACCAATCAAATATAGTGTGCCTTTTTCGTTGTCGGGGTGTTTCTTGGCAGCGTCAATAAAGCCTTCACGGCTGTATAGCTTGGTTAATGAGTCATAGGTAAGTTGAGACTGTAATGCATGAAACGAAGCCTTTAAGTTGTTGGTCATTTCATTGAATGACTCGACCAACATGCTGGTTTCATATATATGCCCTGTTTTTGGCATGCTCGCGTCCCAATCGCCCTTAGCAAGGCGTTTTGCCGCATCCGCTGTCGAGGTGATGGGTTGGGTTGCGCGATTAAAGGCAATTAATCCTGCAATGACCCCAATGCAGCTCAGTGCTAGCCCAAGCAACCAACTGTTTCTTTGATTTTCTGGCAATTCACCGAGCAGATTGCTTTCAGGGATCGACACCCCAATAAACCACGTGAGCCCGTGCTCATCTTCGTATGGGGTGATTTGGTTGAAGTAGCGTTCGTTGTCTAGGCTAAAACTAAAGCGCTGCTCGCCCAAATTCTCGATTAGGTGGAATTGCTCTACGTAGCTAGCACTCTCACGTATGACTGGATTAGCACTCTCTGTTGCTAGTTTGCGTTGCCCTTTGTTGGTTTGTCCTGTGCCCCATGAAACGACACTGCCTCCGCCTGAGTGCGCGACCAAGCGTTGCTGTTTATCGATGATGTAAACAGAGGCATCCGTTCTATCTTTGAGTTTTCTGAGAAACGCATTGAAGGTATTGATCTTGATGTCGCTGACGACGACGGCTTTGAATTCGTTATCATCATAGATAGGCGCGAGAGCAGATAAGGTGATTTCTTGGCGTTCGTCAGCATTGGCATAAATTGGTGACCATAACGGTTTTTTCTGTGTCGCAATGGGTGTGTACCAAGGACGGATTCTAGGATCGTAACCTGAAATCACCGATCGAATGTCTTCACTAATTTTGCTGCCACGGTAAATGACCAGCTGATCATTGGTGCGTTCGTCTTGCACCATCAAGGTGTAGCCTTTGTTGGCTTCTTTGCGGAAACCGACGTAGTTACCATCTTCAGAACCAAAGCCGATCGCATCGAGTTGAGGTACAGCAGTGTAATGGTCTGAAAACGTATAAAAAATATAGTCTTGGACCTTACTAAGATTGCCTGCTTGATAAAGATGGTGGTAGCCGATGTTATGGCTGAGCGAGAGGTTGGCGTGAAATGGCTTTTCTAAAAAATTAGACAGGCTTTGATGAACATTGTCAGTCAGTGATGTCAGCTGGCGTGCACTAACATCACTCACCATCTCTTTGTAGCTTAGCTTTTGAGTGAAAACCATTACACCCATAGTGAACAGAAAAATCATCACGAATGGCAGAACCACTGCGGTTCTCAAAGTAATTTGTGTTTTCAAAGACATCTTTAGCTACAACTTTGGTGAATAGTGTACTGTAATTGTACCGACACTATTCAAACCAAGCGACACTTTTTTGGTTAAAAAGTAGCTGCATCGAGAATCATATAAGGTCTAGTACAGTTCTTTGAGTTTACGAGTTAGGGTGTTTCTTCCCCATCCCAAAACCTTAGCTGCATCCTGTTTATGACCATTAGTGTGGTGGAGTGCAGCTTCTAGCAGTATACGTTCAAATTCTGGCAGAGCATAAGTTAGCAGCTCTTTTTCTCCTGAATCAAGCGCACACTTTGCCCAATTAGCGAGCAGTTGTTGCCAGTTATCTCCAGTTCCTGAGGTGGTCACCACTTTTTCTTCTAGCAGCTCTGGTGGCAGGTCTGAAGGAAGAATTTCGCTGCCGCTGGCCATCACGGTAAGCCAACGACAAATGTTTTCAAGCTGACGCACGTTACCCGGCCAATTGAGCTGGTTGAGCTTCAAAATGGTCTCAGGATGCAGTGTCTTCACTTCAACACCGAGCTCTTCGGCGGCGGATGCTAGGAAGTGATGAGTCAGCTTTTCAATGTC
Organism: Vibrio sp. 10N.261.51.A4; assembly: GCF_041471945.1. Lineage (NCBI taxonomy): Bacteria > Pseudomonadati > Pseudomonadota > Gammaproteobacteria > Vibrionales > Vibrionaceae > Vibrio > Vibrio sp. 10N.261.51.A4. The sequence continues at coordinate 128,515 of NZ_JBFRPJ010000026.1, read as the reverse complement.
TTGTTTACGTTCGCGAAGTGCCGGGATATGGATTCGGATAACGTTGAGTCGGTGGAAAAGGTCTTCACGGAAGTCGCCTTCATGCACTAAGCGCTCAAGATCTTGGTGGGTTGCGGCAACGATACGAACGTCTACCTTAACTGCAGAGTGACCGCCGACACGATAGAACTGACCATCAGAAAGTACACGCAACAAGCGAGTTTGGATATCGAGTGGCATGTCACCGATCTCATCCAGAAATAGGGTGCCGCCGTTGGCTTGTTCAAAGCGTCCTTGGCGAACGCTGTTAGCACCGGTAAAGGCACCTTTTTCGTGGCCAAACAGTTCAGACTCGATCAGATCTTTGGGGATTGCTGCCATGTTCAAGGCAATGAAGGGCTTCTTAGCTCTTGGGCTGTGACGATGCAGAGCGTGAGCGACCAATTCTTTACCGGTACCCGATTCACCATTGATCAGCACGGATATGGATGAGCGAGACAAACGGCCAATCGCTCGGAAAACCTCCTGCATTGCCGGTGCTTCACCGATGATTTCTGGCGCGTTGGTGTCTTCAGCGACCTCACTGGCTTGTTCGCGTTTCTGCTCTTGGCTGTGCGCGATCGCTCGTTCGACTAGAGTCAGTGTTTCATCAATATCGAACGGCTTTGGAAGATATTCAAAGGCGCCTTTTTGATAAGCATTCACCGCCGCATCAAGGTCTGAGTGCGCGGTCATAATGATCACGGGCAGGTCGGGAGAGCGTTGATGAACCTGATGCAACAGCTCAATCCCGTCAATGCCGGGCATGCGAATGTCAGACACCAATACGTCCGGTGTCTCGCGCTCAAGCGCAAGCAACACGCTCTCAGCATCAGCAAATGTTTCACACTTAATATCCGCAGATGAAAGTGTTTTCTCTACTACCCAGCGGATAGAGCTGTCGTCATCGACGACCCAAACGTATCCCTTACTCATAATTCAATTCCTTTGCAGCCAAATCTATTGTGATAATCATTGTTGTTTTTATGATGTCTTAATCTTTGTGTTACCGAGCTAAGCCTTTCATCTCGCTGTCCAATAGCGAGGTTCTTATGACCTAAATCGGTAGATAAATCGTGAATGTGGTGTTGCCTGGCCAGCTTTCAACATCAATTTTCCCATTGTGTTGATCGATCAGGTTTTGAGAAATCGATAGCCCCAGCCCTGTTCCACCTTCTCGTCCGCTGACCATTGGGTAAAACAGCGTGTCTTTTAAATCATCGGGGATGCCCGGACCGTTATCGCTGATCTCAATACGAGCCGCGAGTTTGTGTCGCTGCCCGTGAATATTTGCTTGATGCACCGTTCTGGTGCGAATGGTGATTTTGCCAGAATCTTGAGTCTTTAGAATCTGCGCTGCATTGCTCACGATATTGAGCATCGCTTGTTCAACCTGTGCCGAATCCATCAAGATGTCCGGTAGGCTCGGGTCGTAATCCCTTTCGATGGCGAGCGTTGAACCCGATTCGAGCTCTACGAGCTGCCTGACTTTCTCAAGTATCTGGTGAAGGTTCTCTTCTGATTTAGTCCCCGGCTTCTGTGGGCCAAGCAGACGGTCGACTAATGCTCTTAAGCGGTCGGCTTGCTCAATAATGATCTGCGTATATTCATTAAGAGACTGATCAGGAAGCATTTTCCCAAGTAACTGCGCCGCACCTCTTAAGCCACCGAGTGGATTTTTGATCTCATGTGCTAACCCGCGTACCAGCAACTTAGCCGCTTGTTGTTGTGCATGTTGGTTGAGCTCTTGGCTAAGGCGTCTTTGCTGGTCTATCTTGCGCATCTCAACCAATAACAGCGTCTCTCGCTGCCAAGATATTGGGCTAACCGTGACTTCAAGCATCAGTGGGCGGTTATCAACAACGAAGGTAACGTCACTGTCGGTAATGCTCTGGCCACTTTGTAGCGGTTGCGTCAACAGTGCCAAATCAAGTGAAGCGTGTTGGATAAGTTGGCTCAGTGGATGATCAACGATGCGTCGTGCGCTCTGTGAAAAGAGCTGCTCAGCGGCCGGATTGGCGTATCGGACATACAATTGCTCATCGAGCATCAATGTCGAAGTCACCATATTGTCGAGAATGGCGCTGGAAAGATGATGTGTATCTATGCTGTCGCTTTTGGCTGATCGATTCACTATTTCGTCCTTGAACTGGTGTTTTTCTCACTGCACCAAATTGGTGCGTGGCTAAGTTCAAGTATGGCGCATATCAACCAGAAGCTAAAGATAATTCATTAGAGTCGCTGAAAGCTGCTTCGATTAGGTGAAAAGTAGAGGTTATTTGGCCTCTTTTAACACATTGGCCTACTTGAGCGTCGCTCGATGTAAATACACGGTGACTGGACTAGTAGATGCAATAAGCTTGCCGCTTCTATGTGCTTGAATTGCAATGGTGTGAGTACCTCGATCGATACCTTTTAATTCCCAAATAGGCTGGGTCTGTGGGGCGCCATATCGACGGCCATCAAGCATCAATTGTAATTGCTCCCCAATACCAAGTTTTCGGTTGAGTTCTATCTGAATCGGGATTAAGCCGCGATTACTACGAATGGTTTGATCATGAACTGGAGTCAACATGGTGAGGGCTAATTGAGTAGGAACCTCGCGCTTTGTGGTTTCGGTTTCTGCCTGAGTTTTGGCTGGCGTTGCCGTTTTAGTTGTAGAGGAAGCAGCAGCGTCAACCGGAGTTGAGGCCTCAAATTTAGGGGCGGGTGCTGAAGCTTGCACATCTGGCAGGCGAAGAGCCTCGGCATCTTGAGCGCTAGGGTTATCACTAAAGTGGAGCACGCCATCTTCATCTATCCAGGTATACACCGTTTGAGCAGAGCACGAGAGCGCGACTGTTAACCCGATTAGGAACAGTATGTTTTTCATATCTTTAGCCTCTTTTCACCGCTAGGTGATTTCACGTTTGGCGTTGGTTTTATTGTATTTAGCGCGACAGCCTCTGAGGGCTTTTGTTAAATGCCAATCACAGTAAGTTAATGCTCAGAAATAGCGCAGGAAAAAGGCTTGAGAACGAGGCAGCCCTGCTCGGCAAAAATAGTTTCGATAAGTAGTTATTCTACAATCAAAAAACCTAACGATGTTATCGAGTGTTTTAACAAGCTAGGCTGAGTAGTTATTTACTACGATTGGTATCTAGTATGGTACGAGGAAGCGGGGGGAGGGAGAATATAAAAAAGGCCCGCCTGCGAGGCGAGCCTAATATTTAGTCAGCGATTCTTACAAGGTTGCAGTAAGAAATGGCTTATCTCTACAGGAGATTAAACTGAGTAGTACAGTTCAAACTCAAGTGGGTGTGTAGCCATGTTCACGCGTTGTACGTCGTCAGATTTCAGAGTGATGTAAGAATCGATGAAATCGTCAGAGAATACGCCGCCAGCTGTTAGGAACTCACGGTCTTCGCTAAGCGCTGCTAGAGCTTCTTGTAGAGATTCTGCAACTGTTGGGATTTCAGCTGCTTCTTCTGCAGGAAGGTCGTATAGATCTTTATCCATAGCTTCGCCTGGGTGAATCTTGTTCTTGATGCCGTCAAGGCCAGCCATAAGCATTGCTGAGTAGCATAGGTATGGGTTAGCTGCTGGGTCACCAAAACGTAGCTCGATACGACGTGCTTTAGGGCTTGGTACTACTGGGATACGGATAGAAGCAGAACGGTTACGTGCTGAGTAAGCAAGCATTACAGGTGCTTCGAAACCAGGTACAAGACGCTTGTACGAGTTAGTTGATGGGTTAGCAAACGCGTTGATTGCACGAGCGTGCTTGATTACACCACCGATGTAGTAAAGAGCCATTTCAGATAGGCCGCCGTACTTATCACCAGCAAACAGGTTAACGCCGTCTTTTGCTAGAGATTGGTGAACGTGCATACCAGAACCGTTGTCACCAACTAGTGGCTTAGGCATGAATGTCGCTGTTTTACCAAATGCGTGAGCAACGTTGTGTACAACGTACTTGTAGATTTGAGTTTCATCAGCTTTCGCTGTTAGCGTGTTGAAGCGAGTAGCGATTTCGTTTTGACCCGCAGTTGCTACTTCATGGTGGTGAGCTTCAACAACTAGGCCCATCTCTTCCATTACTAGACACATTGCTGAACGGATGTCTTGAGATGAATCTACTGGAGCTACTGGGAAGTAACCGCCTTTAACGCCAGGACGGTGACCTTTGTTACCGCCTTCGAAGTCAGAACCTGTGTTCCAAGCTGCTTCTACGTCATCGATCTTGAAGAAAGAACCAGACATGTCGTTTGAGAACTTAACGTCGTCAAATAGGAAGAATTCTGGCTCTGGACCAACTAGAACTGTGTCTGCGATACCTGTAGAACGTAGGTACTCTTCAGAACGTTTAGCGATAGAGCGTGGGTCACGGTCGTAGCCTTGCATTGTTGCAGGCTCAAGGATGTCACAACGGATGTTTAGTGTTGCGTCTTCTGTGAATGGGTCCAGTACAGCAGATGCTGCGTCTGGCATCATTACCATGTCAGATTCGTTAATGCCTTTCCAACCAGCTACTGAAGAGCCGTCAAACATTTTGCCTTCTTCGAAGAAGTCTGCATCAACTTGGTGAGAAGGAATAGAGATATGCTGCTCTTTACCTTTTGTATCAGTAAAACGTAAGTCGATAAATTTAACTTCGTTCTCTTGGATCAGGGATAGTACATTTTCTACTGACATCTTGGATAACCTCCAGTGTTATTAATTCGGTATTAGCTCGATTCGGTTGAAACTAGCATTGATTAATGTCTATAAGTGCATTAATCGATGCTGATTTATCTATAGCCAAAAACGTGCCAAAAAAATTATTCCATTAATTTCAATGATTTACTTGTTTTTCGGTTTTGCTTAATTTGGTTTTTGCACCAAAATGATCTCCGGTCGCACCTTATTGGTGCAATTGTTTGTCTGTGCACCAATATGAGACATAAGCGAGCACCATTCAGCAATGAATTGCCTAAGTTGTCAATCCACTTTTGTTATTTTGCGGGAGATTTGGTTCGCCACTCGCAGGTGATACTTTTTTAGAGTCCTACGAATTGGGCTGTTCAACACTGTACTGAATCAAAGTTAAGCGGATATGAATCGCTAATAAAGAAAAAAGCCCCGGTTCAGATCACATATTTCTGGGTTTTTGTCTAGAATCTGGTATATTATTGACCGTTTTTTAAATCAAGCTAGCGGTTATTATCCAAACTTTTGAGATAAGTGACGGCTACTTTTATGAGTGAATCGAGAATCCATGTCTACTCCACAGATTGATAAGTTAAGAAATATCGCGATCATCGCGCACGTTGACCACGGTAAAACGACTTTGGTTGATAAACTGCTACAACAGTCAGGCACTCTTGAGTCTCGTGGTGAAGCTGAAGAGCGTGTCATGGATTCGAATGACATCGAAAAAGAGCGTGGCATTACCATTCTTGCTAAGAACACAGCAATCAACTGGAATGATTACCGCATCAACATCGTAGATACTCCGGGACACGCGGACTTCGGTGGTGAAGTTGAGCGTATCATGTCTATGGTTGACTCTGTTCTGCTTATCGTTGACGCAGTTGATGGCCCAATGCCTCAAACTCGTTTCGTAACGCAAAAAGCATTCGCACACGGTCTTAAGCCAATCGTTGTAATCAACAAGATTGACCGCCCAGGCGCTCGTCCTGATTGGGTTATGGATCAAGTATTCGACCTTTTCGACAACCTAGGTGCTACTGATGAGCAACTAGACTTCACAGTTGTTTACGCTTCAGCTCTAAACGGCTGGGCAACAATGACTGAAGGCGAAACTGGCGAGAACATGGAACCATTGTTCCAAGCTGTTGTTGATACAGTAGACGCGCCTGCAGTTGACCTTGACGGTCCACTACAAATGCAAATTTCGCAACTTGATTACAGCTCTTACGTAGGTGTTATCGGTGTTGCTCGTGTTACTCGTGGTTCTGTTAAACCAAACCAACAAGTAACTATCGTAAATGCAGAAGGCAAAAAACGTAACGGTAAAGTAGGTACAGTTCTTGGTTACCTAGGTCTTGACCGTCACGAAGTTGAGCAAGCTAACGCTGGCGACATCATTGCAATCACTGGTCTTGGTGAGCTGAAAATTTCAGACACTATCTGTGACGTAAACAATGTTGAAGCAATGACTCCGCTTTCTGTTGATGAACCAACAGTAACAATGACGTTCCAAGTAAACACTTCTCCGTTCGCGGGTAAAGAAGGTAAGTTCGTTACTTCACGTAACATCCTTGAGCGTCTAGAGAAAGAACTAGTACACAACGTTGCACTACGTGTTGAAGAAACTGATAACCCAGATCGTTTCCGTGTTTCAGGTCGTGGTGAACTTCACCTATCTATCCTGATCGAAAACATGCGTCGTGAAGGTTTCGAGCTAGCTGTATCTCGTCCAGAAGTTATCATCAAGAAAGACGAAGATGGCAACCTAACTGAACCGTTTGAAACTGTGACTATCGACGTGCTTGAAGAGCACCAAGGTGGCATCATGGAAAACATCGGTCTACGTAAAGGTGAGCTAACTGATATGTCTCCAGATGGCAAAGGCCGTGTTCGCATGGACTTCATGATGCCTTCTCGTGGTCTTATCGGTTTCCAAACTGAGTTCCTAACTCTAACGTCTGGTTCTGGTCTTCTTTACCACTCATTTGATCACTACGGTCCTCACAAAGGCGGCGTAATCGGTCAACGTAACAACGGTGTTCTAATCTCGAACGCAACTGGTAAAGCTCTGACTTACGCACTATTCAACCTACAAGAACGTGGTCGTCTATTTGCTGAGCACGCGGATGAAGTATACGAAGGTCAAATCATCGGTATTCACAACCGTTCAAACGACCTAACAGTAAACTGTCTGAAAGGTAAGCAGCTAACGAACGTTCGTGCATCTGGTACTGATGAAGCACAGGTTCTTTCGCCACCTATCCGTCACACTCTAGAGCAAGCTCTTGAGTTCATCGACGAAGACGAACTAGTAGAAGTAACGCCAGTAAGCATTCGTATCCGTAAGAAGCTTCTTACTGAAAACGAACGTAAGCGTGCAGCACGTCCAGCTAAGGCTTAATTGCCAGCTGACTAGCTTCTAGCTAAGTAGATAAGAAAGCCCCGAGTAGCCTAGCTGCTCGGGGCTTTTGTTTTTTAGTTTGTTTAGATACGGTTAAACGAGATTTCGTCATCCTCAAGAGGGAGGAACGACCGAGTTGGGGATCTAGCTTTTGATACCTAAGTAACGCTCAACGAATTGAAGCCGTTCTTCGACTGGCATAAACGGCACTTCAACCACCTCATAACCAAGTTCTTGGTAGACTCTTTCTAACGCGTGGTGAATCTCTAACGCCTCCTCAAACGGATAAGGTCTCACATCATCTTGTACATAAATTGAAGCCTCAGGGCGACAGAACAACACTTGGGGGTGATAACCTTGGCTCGCTTCTCGGTAGGTTGTGTTTATCTCTAGTTTCGCCTGAGTCAAGTAGCCACAGATATCTGGAATGGCGCGATCGAGAAAGGCAACAGGATGCTGACTGGCTTGGTCTTTGTGTTCGCTCATGACGGTTAAACATAGGCGAGCAAAGCCTGGAAGGTCTAACCAAGGTAAGATACCGTTCTCAAGTTGACTCTGCTGTTCGATTAACTGGCGAGAGGACTCAGCGAATATCGGGTAACCCATGTCACCCAAGGCATTAATTAGTGTGGTTTTACCAGCCCCTGGGCCGCCAGTAACAATGATTGGGTTCATACGGGCTTATCTTTATTTGTGCCTACGGGCGTTATTTCTGGTTTAGTTGAGCAAGGAACTTATCCGATTCGGCGATCGCAGCATTCATCTGTTCTATTGCGTAGGCGATGTCTTTTTCTAAGCTCATAAACTCACCTTGCAGCGAGCCGACAGCGCTCGCATTTAGGTTGTGCTTGAGATAAAGCGTATTGTCGCGAAGGGTGTTGAGTACAGGGTCCATCTTTTTCTCGGCACGTTTCATCGCTGACAGCATCTTTTGGTAAGACGATTTAGTTTCACGAAGCTTTTGCTCGCTCGAGCGGCGCAGTGAATCACTGGTGTAGAGATCTAACTCACTCTGCCACTCTTCAAACAGCGCATCCGACACATCTTCAATCGCAGCAATGCGGTCACTGACATTTTGCGCGGCTTTCTCGCTGTCTTGGTATTTATCGTTGATTTGGTTGTACATGTCTTCAAGGTCGCCGCCGCTGAAATTAGTCAGGCTACTCAAGGCTTCAAGTGCTCTGGTAAACTCTTCCTGAGCATCCTGCTGCGACTCTTTAGCGTCTTCCACTCTATCGACCATAATGTCACGCTTGTGGTAACCCACTTGCTCCATGGCGGAGTAATAAGCTGACTGGCATCCAGTAAGAGTAAAAATAGAGAGGACTATAACTATTAAATAAGGCATCCTAGTTTCCTATAGTTAAGTAACGGAATATTAATTAGGACTATGAACGAGTTACAAGGGAGTTACAAGTTGAAGATAAAAAAGGTCGCCACACTCAGTATTCAGTTTTCTCGCTATCTTTTGGCGCGAATGACGCACGATAGAGTCAACGTGAATGCGGGCTACTTGGCGTACATTACTTTGCTCTCGATCGTACCGATGTTGACGGTTCTGCTCTCTATCTTGTCGTCATTCTCCATCTTTGCTGATGTTGGTATCGTGATTCAAAACTTCGTTATTACCAACTTTGTTCCCGCGTCTGGGGATGCCGTACACGGTGCCTTGTTAGAGTTCGTTGCCAATACCGGAAAAATGACGGCGGTCGGTAGTGTGTTCTTATTCATTGCAGCGCTGATGCTGATCTCGAATATTGATAAGAACTTAAACTACATCTGGCGTGTCGATGAGAAGCGACGTGCGGTATTGTCGTTCTCAATGTACTGGATGGTGCTCACGCTTGGACCTATTTTAGTTGGGGCGAGCATTGCAGCCACTTCTTATGTGACATCATTGAGCTTGTTGCAAAACGAAGTGGTGTCTGGCGCCTTTAACACCGTGATTCGCAAACTTCCTTTGATTCTCTCTTTCTTTGCGTTTTTCGGTCTGTACCTGTTGGTTCCCAACAAAAAGATACACTTTTCTCATGCGGCTGCAGGTTCTCTAGTGGCGGCTCTGTTGTTCGAACTCAGTAAGAAAGGCTTCGCGGCCTACATTACTCAATTCCCTTCTTACCAGTTGATTTATGGCGCATTGGCGGCAATACCAATTCTTTTTGTCTGGGTTTATTTGTGCTGGTTGATTGTGCTGGTGGGTGCTGAGGTGACCGCTGCATTGGGTGAGCAGGAACAGTGGAGTGACTCGAAAGAAATGGTACACTCGTCGGATAAAGACAAAATCACAGAGCAAGGAAACAACAGTGATAGCACTGATCCAGAGAGTAAGTGAAGCTGCCGTCCGTGTTGATGGCGAAGTAGTTGGTGAGATTGAGCAAGGCTTATTGGTTCTGTTAGGCGTAGAAAAAGGTGATGATGAAGCCAAAGCTAAACGTTTGATGGAACGAGTGACCACTTATCGTGTCTTTGGAGATGAAGACGATAAAATGAACCTCAACGTGAAGCAGGTAGAAGGTAAGGTATTAGTGGTGTCTCAATTCACTCTGCCGGCCGATACCAAGAAAGGGACTCGAGCAGGGTTCTCTCGTGGTGCTCACCCAGAAGATGCTGAGCGTCTTTATAACTATTTCTCTGACCAGTGTGAATCAGTGTTACCAACGGAACGTGGCCGATTCGCAGCCGACATGAAAGTGTCTTTGGTTAATGATGGCCCAGTGACATTCTGGCTGCAGGTTTAGGCTTAAAGGAATAAGCATGTTTAAACTCATAACACCAACCACCGAAAATCAGCTAAACAAGTATTACCATTTTCGTTGGCAGATGCTCCGTGAACCTTGGCGAATGCCGGTAGGTTCTGAGCGCGATGAATATGACCCAATGAGTCACCATCGCATGATTGTTGATGGTCGTGGTCGCCCGATGGCGATTGGTCGTCTGTATATCACCCCAGATCTGGAAGGTCAGATCCGCTATATGGCGGTGAAGAAATCTCGCCAAAGTAAAGGCATGGGTTCGTTGATTCTAGTCGCACTTGAGTCATTGGCTCGCCAAGAGGGTGCTAAGCGCTTGGTGTGTAATGCACGTGAAGATGCGATCTCATTCTATGAGAAGAATGAATTTGAACGTCGCGGTGAGATTAACGATCAACGTGGCCCTGTGCGTCACCAACAGATGGTTAAGCATCTTGACCCAATGGCAGACGTTCTACGCAAGCCTGAGTGGTGTAATGAGCTTCAGCAGCGCTGGGAACATCAGATCCCGATCAGTGACAAGATGGGCATCAAGATCAACCAATACACGGGTTACCAATTTGAGTGTAGTGCTCAGCTGAATCCCAACTTGAACCCGCATAATACCATGTTTGCAGGCTCTGCCTTTACCTTAGCGACCTTAACTGGTTGGGGGATGACTTGGTTATTGATGAAAGAACGCGGGCTGACCGGTGATATCGTACTGGCAGACAGTAATATTCGTTATCGTCACCCAGTCGAGCAAAACCCAGTCGCATCCACTTCATTGGATGGGATCAGTGGCGATTTAGATCGCCTCGCGTCTGGCAGAAAAGCTCGTATCATCATTCATGTGACCATTAACAGTGGCGATGTGGAAGCGGTTGAGTTTACGGGAACCTATATGCTGATCCCTGATTATAAAAAGATACTCTCGACAGATTCTAATGTGAGCGAATAGCCCACATCTAGCACTCCGTTGATTTGGTAAGATATTGATTAAAAGCGCTACTCCTGTGGAGTGGCGCTTTTTTGTTGGCAGTCGTTAATCTCCGAATACTCAGCTTGGGTGAGCTTTCCTGAGATTTGATGGCATGGGTCCGATAGGGTAATCGAGAGGGTGTGTTGCTCAGCTTTAAGCAAGTCGAGTTCTCCAGAAGCCTCGCCATTGAGCGTTTGAACCCTTTGTTCGCCTTGCTCTGCTGATGATGCACCAATAATATGCATCGGTTCGAGAGTGAAGCGCCCACGGTCAAAATGCGCATTAAGCTCTGGAATTTCAAACACGTTATCAGTCGATGTTTCAGAAAGCTTGTCATTAAAGGTCATCACACCCTGGCGAACGCTGCCAGTGAGTTGCCCTGTGGTTGAGTAACCGAGCATCAGTGAGTCGCCATATAAACCTGCGGCTTGAAGTTCAAACTCGCCATAGCCGGTTGCATCGAGTGGTAATTCAAGTCGCTGCAGCATAGGCGCAATGGGTAACCCATCGGCAGAAATATCTAAGCTCCATGGCTTGCTGATTTGGTTAAAATCGAGCGTTGCATTGGCTTCAATGTAGCCATTCCTGAGTGGTGCAAACAGGCGAGTCAGCGTCCATTTTCCTTGTTCGCTATTCATCTCAACCACAGGCTGTGCGCTGAGAATATTTTGGTAGCTGGCATCATTGGCGCTCGCCATCAGCTTCCCTTGCCACAAGCCCAGTTTTCTATCTTGCAGCAGTTGAACTTGATGCCCCTCGACATGTAATCCAGAGACCTGCCAGTAAGGCGTTTGTGCTAGTTGGATAAGTTGGCTGCGTTCTATATTAAGTCGGTTAATCTCGACGTTCTGGAGTTGTGTAAGCCAAGGTATTAGTCGAGCTGCGACTAGAGGGCTATCTTGGTTTTCGGTAATCCACTTGATGCCTTGTAGGTCGAGTTGCGCTAATTCAATGCTGCTAGGGGTGACTTCGCCATTGAGCTGAACAGTGCCTTGCAGGAATTGAGTATAGAAATCTTCAATCAGAATCTGGTTTGTTTCTAGGTTGAGCTTGAGGCTTGGCTCGATGAACATGTCATCATCAATGGTCACTCCTTCAGCTTGCAGAGAAAAAATGGCTTTCTGTTGTTTCCAGATTTCAAAAGGCAGTTGGATATTTTCTAGTGAGGCATCAAAGGCAGCGAGGTGCCCATCTTGCCACTCTACGTCGCTGCGTAGAATATCTAAGCTATTGATGTGATTGATCTGAATACCTGCCACATCCCATTCTTTGCTTAGTAGGTTTTGGGTCTGTTCCTGATTGAGTCGTAAGCCATCGACGGTCACGTTCACCAACGACCAATCTTGTTGATACTGCTCTGCTTGACCGGAAATCTTGGCGCCACGCCAGTCAAATGAAGCACCATAAAGCGTGCTATCACTCGGTTTTAGGTCTAAGTCTATCAACAGATTATCGAATGCTTCACCTTGCCAATACAATTGCGAGGCGGAGAGTTGGGTTTTGCCATAGGGCAGCAGTGAACGGTTGTCCCCCCAAATGGGTTCGGAGATCTGGAGGTTGATGCCTCGTGTATTAAACTCTGGCGTCGAAAAGTCGAGATTGTTGATGGCCAGCTGGTGGAGCTTGATGTTTGGTTGGGTAAATAAAGAAGTCAGTGTTTTTAGATCGTCTTCCTCTAACTGTAGGCCGCTGATCAAAACAGATTCAAAGACCAGTTTGGCCTCTGTCATCGAGCTGGGGCTGAACCAAAGATCGATCTTGTCGATATACAGAGGTGTTTGCTTTTCTGGTTGGCTTTGGGTAATGCCCATTAAGGTGATGTGATAAGGCGCCTGATACTCAACATCTTCAATGAATACAGGTTGTTCAATCGTATGTTTGATAAAAAAGTTGGCAACATCCGCACGGTATTGGGTCTGCAGGCTTAATAGCAGCGCTGCGATAGTTGCAACGGCGATAGCCAACACAATGCCGAACACCATGAATACCTTTTTCATTCCCTGAAAGCCTTAAATTTCAATAGTCTTAAAACAGAGTGGAACAAAAAGGGTCAAGCATCAACAAAAAAGCCCCTCAAAAGAGGGGCTTGCTACAAAAATATCATTTTAAATTGGGCGTTTGCTTTTGGCTAAGCCCGAGCAGATGGTTGGATTAGTCCAGTTGAGGACCAGCTGCAACCAGTGACTTACCTTCAGCGTTGTCTGTGTACTTATCAAAGTTGTTGATGAAGCGCTCGGCTAGATCTTTCGCTTTGCTTTCCCATTGTAGAGGGTCAGTGTACGTATCGCGTGGGTCAAGGATCGCTGGGTCAACATCGTGCAGCGCTAGCGGTACTTCTAGGTTAAACATAGGGATAACCTTAGTTTCAGCGTTGTCGATTGAGCCATCTAGGATAGCGTCGATGATGCCGCGAGTGTCTTGGATAGAGATACGTTTACCAGTACCGTTCCAACCTGTGTTCACTAGGTAAGCTTCAGCGCCTGCCGCTTCCATACGCTTCACAAGCACTTCAGCGTACTGAGTTGGGTGAAGAGTTAGGAATGCCGCACCAAATGCCGCAGAGAACGTTGGTGTTGGCTCAGTAATACCACGCTCAGTACCCGCAAGTTTTGCAGTGAAGCCAGATAGGAAGTGGTACTTCGTTTGCTCTGGAGTCAGCTTAGAAACTGGTGGTAGCACACCGAATGCATCCGCAGTTAGGAAGATAACCTTTTGAGCGTGACCTGCTTTTGATACTGGTTTAACGATGTTGTCGATGTGATGGATCGGGTAAGAAACACGTGTGTTTTCTGTTTTAGAGCCGTCATCAAAATCGATAGAGCCATCGCCACGAACCGTGACGTTTTCTAGTAGTGCATCACGACGGATTGCGTTGTAGATTTCAGGTTCAGCTTCTTTAGATAGACGAATCGTCTTCGCGTAACAACCACCTTCGAAGTTGAAGATACCATCGTCATCCCAACCGTGCTCATCATCACCGATTAGCTCACGCTTAGGATCGGTTGAAAGCGTAGTTTTACCTGTACCAGATAGACCGAAGAAGATGGCTACATCGCCTTTCTCGCCGACGTTTGCACTACAGTGCATTGAAGCAATGCCTTGCAGAGGAAGCAGGTAGTTCATCATTGCGAACATGCCTTTCTTCATCTCACCGCCGTACCAAGTACCACCGATGATTTGAACGCGCTCTGTTAGGTTGAAAGCAACGAAGTTTTCAGAGTTTAGACCCTGCTTTTCCCAGTTAGGGTTAGTTGTTTTAGCACCGTTCATTACCACGAAATCAGGTTCGAACGTTGCTAGCTCTTCGTCAGTTGGACGAATGAACATGTTCTTAACGAAGTGCGCTTGCCACGCTACTTCAGTGATAATACGCACGCTTAAGCGCGTATCAGGGTTAGCACCACAATAACCGTCGATGACAAACAGGCGCTTGCCAGATAGCTGAGTTGTCACAAGCTCTTTCAGCTCATTCCATACTTCAGTTGTAATCGGTTTGTTGTCATTTTTGCCTTGATCTGACCACCACATGGTATCGCGGGTCGTGTCATCTTTAACAATGTACTTATCTTTTGGTGAGCGGCCAGTAAAGATACCAGTGTCTACCGCAACAGAGCCTAGTTCCGTTACTACGCCTTTTTCGTAGCCTTCCAAACCTGGCAGTGTTTCTTCAACGAATAACTGCTCGTAGCTAGGATTACGAAGAACTTCAGTAACGCCAGTCAGTCCGTGCTTAGTTAGATCAATTTGTGCAGCCTTTGTATGTTCCATAACGGTCATAGGTGCTCCTTGTAGGATATTTTGTAGGGATTTTGTATTAATTTTTTATTGTTATCTGCTCACCATGCTAGCAACGAGACTCGGGGGAAACAGGGATATAGCTCAAAAAATATCCATATTAGCCATGGGGTTTTAAGCGTCTCGTCACATATTGGCCCAACTAGTCTATCCTGTACGCAAACCTTTGCGCTAGGGGCGAGAACATTATTAATTGATTAAAATTAAGCGGTGATTTTATTACGAGATGTTACGGAGTTTGCGCTATTTTGATCACAAAAAAGGCCAGCTGAGGGCTGACCTTTTTGGGGTAAATTACGTGTTTTTGGTACGCCGTAAATTAATGAACCGTATTGCTGCCTTTATCTGCTGCTTCTGCGTACAGTGCATCAACATCATTCTTGTCGAACGAGTAGTTTGTGCCACAGTAATCGCAGTGTAGACCAACGCTTCCTTCGGTGCTTAGGATGTCGTAGATCTCTTCTTGAGCAACAGTAATGATTGCTGCTGCACTTCGATCGCGTGAACAGCCACAGAAGAACTCAACCGGTTGTGGTGTGAATAGCTGTACTTTCTCTTGGTTGTACAAACGGTAAAGCAGTTCGTTCGCTTCTAGAGTGAATAGCTCTTCGTTTTTCACGGTGTCTGTTAGTTGCTCTAGGTGCTCAAAGTCGTCTGGAGTACCGGTGCCGTCAGGCATTACTTGTAGCAACATACCTGCAGCGTGTGCTTTGCCTTCATGCTCGCCAGTGCGCAGCCATAGACGAGTCTTAAGCTGTTCAGAGTTAGCGAAGTAGCCTTCAAGCACTTGTGCAAGCGTGTCACCTTCAAGACCAACGATACCTTGGTAACGCTCACCTTTCTTAGGATCGATAGTGATCACTAGATGACCTTTACCCATTAGGGCGTGTAGACCTGCGTCGTCTGCGATATCGCCTTCAAAGCGAGCAACACCACGGATCTTCTGATCGTGATCGCCATTGATAACTGCTAGAGATACTGGGCCGTCACCTTGCAGCTGCATCGTGATAGAACCTTCAAACTTTAGGGTCGCCGTTAGTAGCGTCGTTGAAACCAGTAGCTCACCCAACAGCTTTTGTACTGGCGCTGGGTATTCCTTGCTAGAAATAATCTGTTGGTACGCTTCGTCCATTTGTACCAATTCACCACGAACTGATAGGTCTTCAAATAGGTAGCGATTTAAAACATTACTTGTAGACATTGGGTTGGCCATTTGGCTATTCCTTCTAGCTTATTGAGTCTTGAACTTGATGATGTCACGACGTTGCTTTTTATCTGGGCGACGTTCTGGTGCAGGGCTATGAGCATTCAGTTTGCGTTGTGTTGCAAACTCTTCTCTCTTTGCCAAGCTCTCGGTGGTTTCTTCATAGAGGGTTTGAGCTATAGGAGCTCCACCACGATGGGCCGAGATTTTCTCGATTGTCACCGTCTTTTCTTCATTACCTTGGCGCAGGGTAATCACTGCTCCAAGTTCGACAATTTTACTTGGCTTGCTGCGCTGACCATTATAGTGGACTTTGCCACCATCGACCATATTGCGAGCAATAGACCGGGTTTTGTAAAAACGAGCTGCCCACAACCATTTATCGAGTCTGACAGCTTCATTAGCAGTTTTCATATAGGGCTGTGCCTTATTAAGTGAGAAATGAATGCGGTTTAACTGTAACGAACAGTGCGCAACATGTTTTTGATGATGCTTATCACATTAAGTAGAAGCTTAAAGTGGAGGCGGTTGGCATTTTTTTCAAGTCATAATACAAAATAGCCATGTTATGCCGATTTATCGATTTGCTATGATATAGTTCAGGATCTTATTGCTTAAATAAGCTTGGTATCGAACGAATGAATAAAAAAGCTGAAAGTTTAATGATTTGCAGCGTTTGTCGTCATGAAAAGGGACTAGGAAAGTGAACTTTTTAGAGCTCAAAAATCGCGTAGGGAATTCTCCTATGTTGAGCCGCTTATTAGAGAATGGATTTGTACTTCAGCAGAAACTAAGCTTAGCGACCTGTTGTGTATTGATTGCAGCTTCCGCATGGATCTTAGGGCAGCTTGCATGGTTTATCGAACCTGCTGAGCAAACTATCGCGCCTTGGACAGCAACGGCTTCATCGTCTTCAGCACCTCAATCGACCCTTGATATCTCTTCTTTGCAGCAGAGCAACATGTTTGGTGCTTACAACCCAAGCACGCCCGCTGTGGTTGAACAGCAAGTTATCCAAGATGCGCCTAAGACGCGATTAAACCTCGTTTTAGTGGGTGCAGTCGCGAGCTCGAATCCAAAACTGAGCTTAGCGGTGATCGCCAATCGCGGCACGCAAGCGACCTACGGAATTAATGAAGAGATTGAAGGCACTCGAGCCAAGTTAAAAGCGGTATTAATCGACCGCGTTATCATTGATAACTCAGGACGAGACGAAACCTTGATGCTTGAAGGTATTGAGTACAAGCGTTTGGCTGTATCAGCGCCTGCGCCACCTCGTAGCTCTTCTTCGGTTCGTGGTAATAATCCGGCTTCAGCAGAAGAGAAGCTTGATGAAATTAAAGCGAAGATAATGAAAGATCCGCAACAAATCTTCCAATATGTTCGACTGTCTCAGGTGAAGCGTGACGACAAAGTGATCGGTTATCGTGTGAGCCCTGGCAAAGATTCAGAACTTTTTAACTCTGTTGGGCTCCAAAACGGAGATATTGCCACTCAGTTAAATGGACAAGACCTGACAGACCCTGCTGCTATGGGCAACATATTCCGTTCTATCTCAGAGCTGACAGAGCTAAACCTCGTCGTCGAGAGAGATGGTCAACAACATGAAGTGTTTATTGAATTTTAAAACTTTGCGTCTAACGAAGGACGAAAGTGTAGGAGAAGTACGTGAAGCATTGGTTTAAGAAAAGTGCATGGTTATTGGCAGGAAGCTTAATCTGCACACCCGCAGCCATCGCGAGTGATTTTAGTGCCAGCTTTAAAGGCACTGATATTCAAGAGTTTATTAATATTGTTGGTCGTAACCTAGAGAAGACGATCATCGTTGACCCTTCGGTGCGCGGAAAAATCGATGTACGCAGCTACGACGTACTCAATGAAGAGCAATATTACAGCTTCTTCCTAAACGTATTGGAAGTGTATGGCTACGCGGTTGTCGAAATGGACTCAGGTGTTCTTAAGATCATCAAGGCCAAAGATTCGAAAACATCGGCAATTCCAGTCGTTGGAGACAGTGACACGATCAAAGGCGACAATGTGGTGACACGTGTTGTGACGGTTCGTAATGTCTCGGTACGTGAACTTTCTCCTCTGCTTCGTCAACTAAACGACAATGCAGGCGCGGGTAACGTTGTGCACTACGACCCAGCCAACATCATCCTTATTACAGGCCGAGCGGCGGTAGTAAACCGTTTAGCTGAAATCATCAAGCGTGTTGACCAAGCGGGTGATAAAGAGATTGAAGTCGTTGAGCTAAAGAATGCTTCTGCGGCAGAAATGGTACGTATCGTTGATGCGTTAAGCAAAACCACTGATGCGAAAAACACACCTGCATTTCTACAACCTAAATTAGTTGCCGATGAACGTACCAATGCGATTCTTATCTCAGGTGACCCTAAGGTACGTAGCCGTTTAAGAAGGTTGATTGAACAGCTTGATGTGGAAATGGCAACCAAGGGCAACAACCAAGTAATTTACCTTAAATACGCCAAAGCAGAAGATTTAGTCGATGTGCTGAAAGGCGTGTCGGACAACCTGCAATCAGAAAAGCAATCTTCAACCAAAGGCAGCTCATCGCAACGTAACCAAGTGATGATCTCCGCTCACAGTGATACCAACTCGTTGGTGATTACCGCACAACCGGACATCATGAATGCGCTTCAAGATGTGATCGCACAGTTGGATATTCGTCGTGCTCAAGTATTGATTGAAGCCTTGATCGTTGAAATGGCTGAAGGCGATGGCATTAACCTTGGTGTGCAATGGGGTAACCTTGATACTGGTGCTGTGATTCAGTATGGCAACACAGGTGCGTCAATCGGTGGCGTAATGGTTGGTTTAGAAGAAGCGAAAGACACTGAAACGACCACCGCAGTCTATGATGATAATGGCGCCTTTTTGCGTAATGAAACGACCACAGAATCCGGTGACTACTCAACGTTAGCTTCTGCTCTTTCTGGCGTTAATGGCGCGGCAATGAGCGTAGTGATGGGTGACTGGACTGCCTTGATCAGTGCAGTAGCGACCGATTCAAATTCAAATATCCTATCTTCTCCAAGTATTACCGTGATGGATAACGGTGAGGCTTCATTCATTGTGGGTGAAGAGGTGCCTGTTTTAACTGGCTCGACCGCAGGTTCAAGCAACGACAACCCATTCCAAACGGTTGAACGTAAAGAAGTGGGTATCAAGCTTAAAGTGGTGCCACAAATCAACGAGGGTGATTCGGTTCAACTGCAAATAGAACAAGAAGTCTCTAACGTATTGGGCGCCAATGGTGCAGTTGATGTTCGTTTTGCTAAGCGTCAGCTAAATACGTCAGTGATTGTTCAAGACGGTCAAATGCTGGTGCTTGGTGGCTTGATTGACGAGCGAGCACTGGAAAGTGAATCTAAGGTGCCGTTCTTGGGTGATATCCCTGTTCTAGGACACTTGTTCAAATCAACCAGTACTCAAGTTGAGAAAAAGAACCTAATGGTCTTCATCAAACCAACCATTATTCGTGATGGTATGACAGCCGATGGTATCACTCAGCGTAAATACAACTTCATCCGTGCTGAGCAGTTGTACAAGGCTGAGCAAGGACTGAAATTAATGGCAGACGATAACATCCCGGTATTGCCTAAATTTGGTGCCGACATGAATCACCCGGCTGAAATTCAAGCCTTCATCGATCAAATGGAACAAGAATAATGGCTGAATTGGTAGGGGCGGCACGTACTTATCAGCGCTTGCCGTTTAGCTTTGCGAATCGCTACAAGATGGTGTTGGAATATCAACATCCAGAGCGCGCACCGATACTTTATTATGTTGAGCCACTGAAATCGGCGGCGATCATTGAAGTGAGTCGTGTTGTGAAAAATGGTTTCACGCCACAAGCGATTACTCTCGATGAGTTTGATAAAAAACTGACCGATGCTTATCAGCGTGACTCGTCGGAAGCTCGTCAGCTCATGGAAGACATTGGTGCTGATAGTGATGATTTCTTCTCACTAGCGGAAGAACTGCCTCAAGACGAAGACTTACTTGAATCAGAAGATGATGCACCAATCATCAAGTTAATCAATGCGATGCTGGGTGAGGCGATCAAAGAGGGTGCTTCGGATATACACATCGAAACCTTTGAAAAGTCACTTTGTATCCGTTTCCGAGTTGATGGTGTGCTGCGTGATGTTCTAGCGCCAAGCCGTAAACTGGCTCCGCTGCTTGTGTCACGTGTAAAGGTTATGGCTAAATTGGATATTGCGGAAAAACGCGTGCCACAAGATGGTCGTATTTCTTTGCGTATTGGTGGCCGAGCGGTTGATGTTCGTGTTTCAACCATGCCTTCTTCGCACGGTGAGCGTGTGGTAATGCGTCTGTTGGACAAAAACGCCACTCGTCTAGACTTGCACAGTTTAGGTATGACAGCAGAAAACCATGAAAACTTCCGTAAGCTGATTCAGCGCCCACATGGCATTATCTTGGTGACTGGCCCGACAGGCTCAGGTAAATCAACGACCTTGTACGCTGGCCTGCAAGAGCTTAACAGCAACGAACGCAACATCCTTACCGTTGAAGACCCAATTGAATTTGATATTGATGGCATTGGTCAAACACAAGTGAACCCTAAGGTTGATATGACCTTTGCGCGTGGTTTACGTGCGATTCTTCGTCAAGATCCCGATGTGGTAATGATTGGTGAGATACGTGACTTAGAGACCGCAGAGATCGCTGTTCAAGCCTCTTTGACCGGTCACTTAGTGATGTCGACCCTTCACACCAATACGGCAATCGGTGCAATTACGCGTCTGCGTGATATGGGCATCGAACCCTTCTTGATCTCTTCTTCGCTGCTGGGTGTTTTGGCTCAGCGCTTGGTTCGCACCCTGTGTAACGACTGTAAAGAACCTTACGAAGCGGATAAAGAACAGAAAAAACTGTTTGGGTTGAAGAAGAAAGAAAGCCTGACGCTTTACCATGCCAAAGGTTGTGAAGAGTGTGGCCATAAGGGTTATCGAGGTCGTACTGGTATTCATGAGCTGCTGATGATTGATGACTCAGTACAAGAGCTGATTCACAGTGAAGCGGGTGAGCAGGCGATTGAGAAAGCAATTCGTGGCACAACACCAAGTATTCGAGATGATGGCTTGAGCAAAGTTCTGAAAGGGGTAACGTCCTTAGAAGAAGTGATGCGTGTGACCAAGGAAGTCTAGTATGGCGGCATTTGAATACAAAGCGCTGGATGCCAAGGGTAAGAGCAAAAAGGGCTCGATTGAAGCGGATAACGCTCGTCAGGCTCGCCAGCGCTTAAAAGAACAAGGCTTGATGCCGGTTGAGATGACCGAAGCTAAAGCTAAAACGACGAAAGGTGCTCAGCCTTCGACCAGCTTTAAGCGTGGTATCAGCACGCCAGACCTCGCTTTGATTACTCGCCAAATTTCCACCTTGGTGCAATCAGGTATGCCGCTAGAAGAGTGCTTGAAAGCCGTTGCCGAACAGTCTGAAAAACCTCGTATTCGAACCATGTTACTGGCGGTTCGTTCGAAGGTAACGGAAGGTTACTCGTTAGCCGATAGCTTAGCTGATTACCCTCACATCTTTGATGAACTGTTTAGAGCCATGGTCGCAGCTGGTGAGAAATCGGGTCACTTAGATGCGGTATTGGAGCGATTGGCTGATTACGCAGAAAACCGCCAGAAGATGCGCTCTAAGCTGCTACAAGCGATGATCTACCCTGTGGTGCTGGTGGTGTTTGCGGTGACGATTGTTTCGTTCCTGTTGGCAACCGTGGTACCTAAGATCGTTGAGCCTATTATCCAAATGGGCCAAGAGCTTCCTCAATCGACACAATTTTTATTGGCATCGAGTGAATTTATCCAGAATTGGGGTATCCAATTACTGTTGTTGATCATTGGTGTGATTGTGTTGATTAAGACCGCGCTGAAAAAACCGGGCGTGCGCATGAGCTGGGATCGCAAGCTATTAAGCATTCCACTGATCGGCAAGATCGCGAAAGGGATTAATACCTCTCGTTTTGCACGAACACTCTCTATCTGTACTTCGAGTGCGATTCCTATTCTTGAAGGGATGAAAGTAGCGGTCGATGTCATGTCGAATCACCATGTTAAACAGCAAGTAACACAGGCGTCAGATAGCGTTAGAGAAGGGGCAAGTCTGCGTAAAGCGCTTGATCAAACCAAACTCTTCCCTCCAATGATGCTGCATATGATCGCCAGTGGTGAGCAGAGTGGTCAGTTAGAACAAATGCTGACAAGAGCGGCGGACAACCAAGACCAAAGCTTTGAATCGACCGTGAATATCGCGTTAGGTATCTTTACACCAGCACTTATCGCTTTGATGGCAGGCTTAGTACTGTTCATTGTGATGGCGACTCTGATGCCGATGCTTGAAATGAATAATTTGATGAGTGGTTAATCAACTGCTCATAAGACGTTAGTTTTTGGATTAACGAGAAGAAGGACATTATTACCTTCAACTCGCTGTCTGTAATTTGGAGAAAATAATGAAAAACAGAATGAAGAAACAATCAGGCTTTACCCTATTAGAAGTGATGGTTGTTGTGGTTATCCTTGGCGTATTGGCGAGCTTTGTTGTACCTAACCTATTGGGTAACAAAGAGAAGGCTGACCAACAAAAAGCCATCACTGATATTGTGGCGCTAGAGAACGCGCTAGATATGTACAAACTGGATAACAGCGTTTACCCAACAACGGATCAAGGTCTTGATGCATTGGTTTCTAAGCCAAGCAGCCCAGAGCCTCGTAACTACCGCGACGGTGGCTACATCAAGCGTCTGCCAAACGACCCATGGGGTAACGAGTACCAATACCTAAGCCCTGGTGATAACGGCACTATTGATATTTTCACTCTTGGTGCTGATGGCCAAGAAGGTGGTGAAGGTATTGCGGCGGATATCGGCAACTGGAACATGCAGGATTTCCAATAAGCTTCAGCTTATTGTTTGATTCGTTATTGATGCTTGATACGTTATTGATGGTAGGACGTAAACAGATGGAGTCTAAAGGTGAAAACTAAGCAAACACAGCCAGGTTTCACCTTGATTGAGATTCTCTTGGTGTTGGTACTACTGTCAGTAACGGCGGTTGCGGTGATCGCGACCATTCCTACCAATAGCAAAGATGTTGCTAAAAAATACGCTCAAAGCTTTTATCAGCGAGTTCAATTACTCAATGAAGAGGCTATTTTGAGCGGCTTAGATTTTGGCGTTCGAGTTGATGAAAAGAAATCGACCTATGTACTGATGGCGCTTAAGTCTGAAGGCTGGCAAGAAGTCGATTTTGAAAAAATCCCCTCTTTAACTGAACTACCGGAAGAACTCGCATTGTCACTGACCTTAGGTGGTGGCGCATGGGAAGACGATGATCGGTTGTTCAACCCAGGAAGCTTGTTTGATGAAGATATGTTTGCTGATCTTGAAGAGGAAAAGAAGCCGAAACCACCACAGATCTACATCTTGTCGAGTGCTGAAATGACGCCATTTGTATTGTCGTTTTATCCAAATACCGGAGACACCATACAAGATGGTTGGCGTATTCGAGTATTGGACAATGGTGTGATTCGACTGCTAGAACCGGGAGAAGAAGATGAAGAGGAATAACCGTTCTCCTTATCGTTTTCGTGGTATGCCCCTTGGTTCTCGAGGAATGACGCTGCTTGAGGTATTGGTTGCGCTCGCTATCTTTGCGACTGCGGCGATCAGTGTGATTCGTGCTGTTACTCAGCACATCAATACCCTCAGTTATCTCGAAGAAAAAACCTTCGCGGCTATGGTCGTTGATAATCAAATGGCTTTGGTGATGCTGCATCCTGAGAAGCTAAAAAAAGCGCAGGGCACACAAGAGTTGGCCGAGAGAGAGTGGTTTTGGAAGGTCACGCCAATCGATACTAGCGATGATTTATTAAAGGCGTTTGATGTGAGTGTGGCAACCAGTAAACAAGCTTCTCCAGTGGTCACGGTGCGCAGCTATGTGGTCAAGTAAAAGCGTGTCGTTAGCTCAGAGCAAGTCGCTAAGTAAGAGCATGTCCGCCAATAAGCGTGTGCCTCGTAAACAAGGACTATCTTCGAAAGGGAGAGGCTTTACCTTAATTGAGGTTTTGGTCTCGATCGCTATCTTTGCCACGTTAAGCATGGCGGCTTATCAGGTAGTAAATCAGGTTCAGCGCAGCAACGAGCTTTCAATCGAGCGCAGTGCTCGTTTAAATCAACTGCAACGTAGCTTAGTCATTTTAGATAATGATTTTCGCCAGATGGCGGTGCGACAATTTCGTACCAACGGTGAAGAAGCATCATCTAAGCTGATCTTAATTAAAGAGTATTTACTGGATTCCGACAGCGTTGGCATCATGTTTACTCGCCTTGGCTGGCATAACCCACAGCAGCAGTTTCCTCGCGGAGAAGTCACCAAAGTGGGTTACCGCATTAAAGAAGAAACGCTTGAGCGTGTGTGGTGGCGCTACCCCGATACTCCTGCAGGACAAGAAGGTGTGATTACGCCTTTGCTTGATGATGTTGAAAGCTTGGAATTCGAGTTTTATGACGGAAGCCGCTGGGGGAAAGAGTGGCAAGCCGACAAATCGCTACCGAAAGCGGTAAGGTTAAAGCTAACCTTGAAAGATTATGGTGAGATAGAGCGTATTTATCTCACCCCTGGTGGCACGCTAGATCAGGCCGATGATTCTTCAAACAGTGACTCTTCAAGTAGTAATGAGGGGAATAATGACTCATCGAACTAATAAGTTTGCACTGACAAGGTCTGCCATGGGGCGCAAGCAGCGAGGTGTTGCGCTGATCATTATCCTGATGCTACTGGCGATAATGGCAACCATCGCAGGCAGTATGTCGGAACGCCTGTTTACTCAATTTAAGCGCGTGGGCAATCAACTGAATTACCAACAGGCTTACTGGTACAGCATTGGTGTCGAAGCGCTGGTGCAAGACGGCATTAGGCAAAGCTACAAAGACAGTGATACCGTCAACTTGAGTCAACCATGGGCGTTAGAAGAACAGGTATACCCGTTGGATTATGGTCAAGTTAAAGGCCGTATTGTTGATGCTCAGGCATGTTTTAATCTCAATGCGTTGGCTGGTGTGGCGACGACTTCAAGTAACCAAACACCTTATTTAATTACGGTTTGGCAAACCTTGTTGGAAAACCAAGATGTTGAGCCTTATCAGGCCGAGGTTATTGCACATTCAAGCTGGGAATTTGTTGATAGTGATACCCGAACCACCTCTTCAGCTGGTGTAGAAGACAGTACTTATGAGGCGATGAAGCCATCTTATTTGGCAGCGAATGGCTTAATGGCCGATGAGTCCGAGCTACGCTCGGTTTATCAAGTCACTGGTGAGGTGATGAATAAGGTTCGCCCCTTTGTTTGTGCTCTGCCGAGCGACGATTTCCGTTTGAATGTGAATACTCTTACGGAAAAGCAGGCGCCGTTATTGGAAGCGATGTTTGCCCCCGGCTTAAGTGAATCGGATGCCAAACAGCTGATAGACAAACGCCCATTCGATGGTTGGGATACGGTGGATGCGTTTATGGCTGAGCCTGCTATTGTGGGTGTGAGTGCCGAAGTCAGCAAAAAAGCGAAAGCATATTTAACTGTAGATAGCGCCTATTTTGAGCTAGATGCAGAGGTATTAGTTGAGCAGTCACGTGTACGTATACGGACGCTTTTCTATAGTAGTAATCGAGAAACAGTGACGGTAGTACGCCGTCGTTTTGGAGGAATCAGTGAGCGAGTTTCTGACCGTTCGACTGAGTAGCGAACCACAAAGCCCTGTGCAGTGGTTAGTTTGGTCGACAAGCCAACAAGAAGTGATAGCAAGTGGCGAACTGTCTAGCTGGGAGCAGCTGGATGAGTTAACGCCTTACGCTGAAAAGCGTAGCTGTATCGCTTTATTGCCGGGAAATGAATGCTTAATTAAGCGTGTTGAGATCCCGAAAGGTGCTGCTCGCCAGTTCGATTCTATGCTGCCGTTTTTATTAGAAGACGAAGTCGCACAAGATATCGAAGACTTACACCTGACTATTTTAGAGAAAGACGCAACGCACGCGACAGTGTGTGGTGTGGAACGTGATTGGCTTAAGCAGGCGCTGGATACTTTCCGCGAAGCGAACATTATCTTTCGTAAAGTATTGCCTGATACCTTAGCGTTGCCTTTAGAAGATCAGGGCATCAGTGCGCTGCAGATCGACCAACATTGGTTATTGCGTCAAAGCAACTATCAAGCAGTGTCGATCAATGAGGCGTGGCTAGCGATGTTCTTACAAAGCGATTGGGTTGCCTTAGATGACGAAGAGCAATCACCAACGATTTTTAGCTACACCGCACTGCCAAGTGATGACGTTCAACTGCAAAGTGGCATTGAGTGGCAAGCTAAACCTGCGGAACTGGTGATGTCTTTACTGAGCCAACAAGCCATTACAAGTGGCGTAAACTTACTGACTGGCACCTTTAAAACCAAATCTTCATTCAGTAAGTACTGGCGTGTATGGCAAAAAGTAGCGATCGCAGCTTGTTTGCTGGTGGCGGTGATCGTCACTCAGCAAGTCTTAAAGGTTCAGCAGTACGAAGCACAAGCCGAAGCGTACCGAACGGAGAGTGAACGTATTTTTAGAAGCGTACTTCCGGGCAAGCAACGTATTCCGACGGTCAACTACCTTAAGCGCCAGATGAACGACGAAGCTAAGAAGTATGGTGGCTCGGGTGATGGTGATTCCTTACTTGGATGGCTAGCGTTACTGCCAGAAACTTTAGGACAAGTGAAAGCCATCGAAGTGAATAGTATTCGCTACGACGGCAACCGCTCAGAGGTGAGATTGGAAGCGAAAAGTACTGACTTCCAATATTTCGAGACTGCGCGAGTGAAACTTGAAGAGAAGTTTACCGTTGAGCAAGGGCCATTGAATCGTAATGGTGATGCCGTATTTGGCAGCTTTACTCTTAAACCCCATCAATAACCTGCGTAAGGAGATCAGTGATGAGAAATATGATTGAGCCACTCCAAGCGTGGTGGACTTCAATAAGTCAAAGAGAGCAACGACTAGTGATTGGTTGCTCAATTCTATTGGTGGTCGGTGTCGTTTATTGGGGGCTAATCCAGCCACTCAGTCAGCGAGCTGAACTTGCGCAGACCCGCATTCAAAGCGAGAAGCAACTACTGGCTTGGGTAACCAATAAAGCCAATGAAGTGGTTGAACTACGAGGCAGTGGCGGCATTAGTGCCAGTCAACCTCTGAATCAATCTGTGCCTGCTTCTATGCGTCGCTTTAATATCGAGCTGATACGTGTGCAACCACGTGGCGAGATGCTGCAAGTCTGGGTGAAACCTGTGCCTTTTAATCAGTTCTTAGATTGGCTGACATACTTGAAAGAGAAGCAGGGTGTCGAAGTTGAGTTTATGGACATTGATCGCTCCGATAACCCAGGGGTTATTGAGGTCAACCGACTACAGTTTAAACGAGGTTAATGTGAAACGCGGTTTATCTTTGAAGTTAGGTTTACTTTTTGGCGGCATCTTTATTGTCTTTTTCTCGGTTAGTCTGTTGCTGCATCTACCGGCCTCTTTTGTACTCAAACATGCACCGGCTGTGCGTGGCTTGAATATTGAAGGTGTTGAAGGAACGGTTTGGCAGGGCAGCGCCAATAATATCGCCTGGCAGCGTGTTAATTACGGTTCAGTGCAGTGGGACTTCCAGTTTTCTAAGCTATTTCAAGCCAAAGCAGAACTGGCGGTTCGTTTTGGTCGTAACAGCGACATGAACTTGTCAGGTAAAGGGCGTGTCGGGTACAGCATGAGTGGCGCGTATGCAGAGAACTTAGTGGCCTCAATGCCTGCTATGAACGTGATGAAATACGCCCCAGCCATTCCAGTCCCGGTTTCAATTGGTGGAAAGGTTGAGCTGACGATCAAGCATGCGGTTCATGCTCAACCTTGGTGTCAGTCTGGTGAAGGTACTGTGGCTTGGTCTGGTGCTGCAGTCGATTCACCTGTTGGTTCGTTAGACCTTGGTCCTGTGATTGCGGACATAACCTGTGAAGACAGTACAATTGCAGCCAAAGGCGTTCAGAAGAGCACTCAAGTAGACAGTGAGTTCTCAGCGAGTCTAACATCTAACCAGCGCTACACATCTGCAGCGTGGTTTAAACCGGGTGTTGAATTCCCGCCAACGATGCAAAATCAGCTTAAATGGTTGGGTAATCCTGATAGCCAAGGTAAGTACCAGTTTACTTATCAAGGTCGTTTTTAGCTAAACGGCTAAGGGTCACTAAATTACGAGATATAAAAAACGGGCACCTCACTGAGGTGCCCGTTTTGTTTGTTCTGAGAATCTAGAGGATATCTGACAGTTAAAGGGAGCAAACTCGCCTAGTCTTTGCCTTGCAAAATTTCTACCCACGGTAAATCTGCATCACCGAGTACAATGAAGTTCGGGTTTTCTAGCGTTTCTCTTTCATTGTACGAAAGCGGTTCTAGTTGAGTACTTAAGATACGTCCGCCAGCTTCTTCAACAATGCACTGCGTTGCGGCGGTATCCCACTCTCCGGTTGGTCCAAGGCGCAGATAACAATCCACAGCGCCTTCTGCGACTAAACAGGCCTTAAGCGCTGCTGAGCCTAGAGGAACCAAATCATAATTCCATGCTGAGCTCATACGGCTAGTGATGCGATTGATGTCCTGGCGACGGCTGATCGCCATGGCGATTGACTGGTTTGGCAGCTCGTGACGATGCGTTTTGATTTTCACGCTGTCATTAAGGTCTGGGATCTTCCAAGCGCCTTTGCCACTGTAAGCGTAATAGCTCACACCTGAAACGGGTGCGTATACCACGCCCATCACTGGCTTGTTATGCTCGATTAGGGCGATAATTGTCGCGAAATCACCACTTCGTGCGATGAACTCCTGGGTGCCGTCCAGTGGGTCAACTAACCAGTAGCGATCCCATTGAGAGCGTTGCTCTAGGCTGATGTCGGCGTCTTCTTCGGATAATACGGGAATATCAGGCGTCAATTCACTGAGTTTTTTTAATATCAGCTTATGTGCTGCAAGATCGGCACTGGTTACTGGAGTGTCATCACTCTTAATGAACTCTTCGTAATCCTTTTTCTCGTAGATCTCTAAGATGAGTTGACCAGCAGAGCGAGCAATCTCAATGACAGAGGGTAGGAGGTGAGACAAATCTTTTGTTATTGGCATAAATGTTCTCTTACTCTTAGAGCGAGCCTGAATGTTCTAGTTATTGTTTAATACACGAAGGCTTAAAAGCAGGGCTGTAATACTCCGAGCCTCACAGAAATCGAGATGTGTTAACAGTTCTTCGGCTTGAGCAAGTGGCCAGCGCACAATATCGAGAGGCTCTGGCTCATCACCTTCTAGCTTTTCTGGGTAGAGGTCTTCTGCAATAAACAGCGTCATTTTGCTAGAGAAGTAAGAGGGTGCAAGGATCACTTCCTTCAGCGGAGTAAGCTTGTTGGCACCGAAGCCTATCTCTTCTTTGAGTTCGCGAACGGCGGCTTCGTTTGGCTGCTCACCTGGATCAATCAGCCCTTTTGGAAAGCCAAGTTCGTAGCGTTCAGTTCCCGCTGCATATTCACGTACTAATAGAATATCGCCTTGCTCAGTAATAGGAACCATCATCACTGCGTTGCGCCCGCTGGGCTTCATGCGTTCGTAAGTGCGCTCTTCGCCGTTTGAAAAGCGTAAGTCGAGAGACTCGATAGAGAATAGTCTTGATTGAGCGACAGTTTGTTTAGCCAAAATCTCTGGCTTGGTCCTTTTCGTCATTGCGCTCGCTCCTTAGCTCATTGGAATTCTTTCTTATAAAGTCATTCTAATATAGGGGAAATGACCTTGAGTTCCTAGATCCGAGTTTTCATATCCGAAAATTATTGAAGCAGGAATCGATTACGATCACTTGAATACCTTACTCAAGATGGTAACGAGGTGAAAATATGGTTGTATAGCAAAAGAGTATAGAGAGAGCGCGATAGTCCTAACTTGCTTATCCACATAACAAAAAAGGTTGATGCTTGCGCATCAACCTTTCAAATAACAACTAACACTAAATCAGTGATTAGTAGTAAGAGTGCTCACCACGATCGTGCTCAGTTGCATCACGAACAGCAGTCAGTTCACCTTCAAACTGTTGAAGAAGTTCTTTCTCGATGCCTTCTTTTAGCGTTACATCAACCATAGAACAACCGTTACAACCACCACCGAATGCTACAATAGCTGCGCCGTCTTCAGTGATTTCTACCAAGCTAACGTGACCGCCGTGACCAGCAAGTTGCGGGTTAACTTGTGTTTGAATTGCGTATTCAACACGTTCTAGAAGTGGTGCATCGTCTGCGACTTTACGCATCTTAGCGTTTGGTGCTTTAAGCGTTAGCTGAGAGCCCATTTTGTCAGTAACGAAGTCAATTTCAGCTTCATCTAGGAACGGTAGGCTTAGCTCATCTACGTATGCAGAGAAAGCTTCGAATTTAAGCTCTGTGTCAGACGCTTCGATAGCATCTGTTGGGCAGTAAGAAACACCACACTCTGCGTTTTGTGTACCCGGGTTTACCACGAACACACGAATGTTTGTACCTTCAGGCTGCTGTGACAGCAGATTGGCAAAATGAGTTTGAGCTGTTTCTGTAATAGTAATATTTGACACGACGAATACCTGAGTAGATTTGTAGGTTATTAGCGCCATTCTACTCCTGTCAGATTTGTAATTCAGCCCTTTTTTGTTGGATTGCTGTACAAGTAGTGATTCACAGCTTTTATCCAGAGGGCTCAGGAGTGCGGCAGATGCAGTAAATATCAATCCTTTTAACGTCCACTTCAAGTAGTAATTGGCATAATTGATACACAGTACTGCCGGTGGTTACAACATCATCAATTATCGCGACGTGAGAGGGGATAGTTCCTTGAACGTCTTGTTTTCGCAGCGCAAAAGCGCTCTTTAGATTGTGTAATCGTGCGGATTTAGTCAGCCCCTGCTGGGAAGCCGTTGAGCGAATTCGACGAAAGAGCACATCACTTTCAACGCCAAGCTCTTGAGCCGTGTAGTCGGCTAGCAGCTTACTTTGATTAAAGCCGCGATGAGTATATCGACGCCAATGCAGCGGCACGCTGGTGATCAGCGGAGCAGGATATTCGATACGTGATGCCAATAGCTTAGATAGATCACGTGCAAACCAAAACTTATCAGCGTACTTCATTTGCTGAATGTAACCTGCTGTAGGGAAGGTGTAATCGCCGACACAGTAGAGGCGATGCCAAGGTGGAGGTTGAGATAAGCACTGTCCGCACTGCTCTACTGTGAGCAGTGTTTTTAAACCACATCGTTGGCAGCGTGGTACTGGCTGAAAGAGTTTGAGACAAGAATTGCACCATCGAGGATGTGTATCACTGGGCAGTTTATCAAGTTTGCACAGGTGGCATTGAGGTGTGACCAGACGTGGTGTGTGTTTTTGTAGCCAATCGGATAACATAGCTCGTGATGCTTTTGGGTTATGGTGTTCCTTTTGCTCACCATACTGAAAAGCGCGGATTATCGCTGATGGAAAAAGTAGGGAATATTGAGAATGAGTGACGCGTTATATTGGCATGTTTCTGGGCAAGGGCCTGATTTAGTACTGGTTCACGGCTGGGGAATGAACGGTGCGGTATGGCAACAAACCGTTAATGCATTACAAGCTGATTTTCGAGTGCATGTTGTCGATTTACCAGGGTATGGACACAGCGCGCACTGCCACGCTCAAGATCTTGAAGAGATTGCTCAGCAGCTTTTGGCCGAAGCACCAAAGCAAGCGATTTGGGTGGGTTGGTCACTTGGAGGCTTGGTCGCAACGCACATGGCTCTCCATCACTCAGATTACGTGAGCAAGCTGGTGACTGTCGCCAGTTCTCCCAAATTCGCCGCTGCAAAAGAGCCCGTGTTATGGCGAGGCATTCAGCCCAACGTATTAAGCGCATTCACTGAGCAACTGGTTGAAGATTTCCAAACCACCATCGAACGCTTTATGGCATTGCAAGCCATGGGCAGCCCTTCAGCAAGGCAAGATGTAAAACAACTCAAGCAAGCGGTGCTGT
The DNA here is from genome assembly GCF_041471945.1 of Vibrio sp. 10N.261.51.A4. NCBI lineage: Bacteria > Pseudomonadati > Pseudomonadota > Gammaproteobacteria > Vibrionales > Vibrionaceae > Vibrio > Vibrio sp. 10N.261.51.A4. The sequence goes on along the minus strand of NZ_JBFRPJ010000026.1, from coordinate 96,604 downwards.
CTCGCCCGTTGCCGAACCCTGACTCATTATTGGCAGGATTAAAGATGCTGTCGGATGTCGATCTGCGTGAACAACTGCCTGAGATTTCAGTACCAATGCTACGCTTGTATGGTCGATTAGATGGATTGGTGCCAATCAAGGTTGCGAAAGACTTAGGCACAGCCTTGCCTCATACCGAGCAATACATATTTACCCAGTCTTCGCATGCACCGTTTATGACCGAAGCGGATGCCTTTTGCAGTGAGCTTGTCAGCTTCGCACAAAAATAATTGCTAAATATATATCCGGCTTGGTCGATATATAAGCTAATACCAATCACAGTAAGTAAGTGTTCAAAAATAGCGTAGGTAAAAGGCTTGAGAACAAGGCAGCTTTTTTTTGACAAGTAGTTTCGATAAGTAGTTATTCTACAATCAAAAAATTTAACGCCGTTATCGAGCATTTTAACAAGCTAGGATGATCAGTTATTTACTACGATTGGTATAACACCAACGTGTTGCTTGATACTCAGACCTAACTCTCTCCTGAGCTGATTGCGGTAAGTTGGGCTATGCCTGTTGTGCTGACTCACAGTACAACAGCGTTATAGCAAAAACGATGGGCGATTCTTGAGGAGAGTTCGCGATGATTGTGTCACCTGCAACTGCAGTGAGTGTGCCACTAATCGCCCCGTCCGTTAATGTGCAAACAGAGCAAGTTGCGCGTGATAATAGAGTCCGAGAGCCTGTTGCTCCCGCAGTAGCATTGGCGAGAACCAATGCAGAGCGTAAGGTAAAATCAGACGATAAACGAAGGCAGCAGTCGGCTTGGGATCCTTCAGACTATCCAGGTTATGAAATGGAGAACGAGTCAGAGGCCAATTCGGTTAGCCAAGAAGAGCCACAAGACCCTTTTGATCGGCTGTTCAGCTTATTGGCACTGAAAACATACAGTGCTGATCAAGGCAAAGGTTATACCATGCGTTTCCGCCTGCCAAAGCATGTTTTAGATGCGGCGATTCAGGAAGGACAGATGGAGAAACGACGTAAGGTCATAAAGTATCATTATGGTCATGCTGTTGCGCCTCATGCTCCGTCAGAGATGTTGGTCGTATTATAATTATACTCTTCATACTTGAAGCTGCAGCGTTGTTAACTGCGTAAGTTCACCCTAATCACATAGAACCCCTATGCTCATAGGGCTGAACTTACTTGTTGCCTAGCTGCAACTCCAATTATTTTGAGTATAAACACGAAGAATACAACCAAGCTTCGATGTCTTTTTTGAACACATAATAAAAAAACCTGCATACCCTAAGGGATGCAGGTTTTCTGTTTTTAAGCTAATCCGTTTTTTAGGTGAGCTAACGGATTACTTTTTCGCTTTAGCAAAAGCGGCAGCGAATGCTCCACCCATTGCAGCGTTTTGTTGCGGCTCTTCACGACGGCGTTGGCCACCTTGCGAGTTTTGATTCGAGCGGTTTTGTGTGCGAGGTGCACTTGAACGTTGAGCACGGTTGTCTTGTCCCGGCTCGTCCTTCATACGCATGCTTAGTGCAATACGTTTACGCTGAACATCCACTTCCATCACCTTCACTTTCACGATGTCGCCCGCTTTAACCACTTCACGTGGGTCAGAGACAAAGCGATCGGTGAGTGCTGAAATATGAACTAAGCCATCTTGGTGAACACCAATATCAACGAAGGCACCAAAGTTAGCCACGTTCGATACCACACCTTCTAGAATCATGCCTGGTTCTAGGTCTGAAACGCTGTTTACGCCATCTGCGAAGGTTGCAGTCTTGAACTCAGGGCGAGGGTCGCGTCCCGGCTTATCCAGCTCTTTGATGATGTCGGTTACCGTAGGTACACCGAAGTTCTCATTGGTGTAATCGATGGCGTGTAAGCCACGTAAGAAGTCTGTGTTACCCACCAGAGATTTGATGTCTTTGTGGTTTTTCTCAGCGATGCTTTTCACTACTGGGTAAGCTTCTGGGTGAACCGATGATGCATCCAGTGGGTTTTTGCCATCCATAATGCGTAGGAAGCCGGCACACTGTTCAAAGGCTTTTGGACCTAAACGAGCCACTTTCTTCAACGTAGTGCGCGCTTCAAAACGACCATTCTCGTCACGGAAATCCACGATGTTCTGAGCAATGGTGCTAGACAGACCAGCAACACGAGTCAGTAGCGCGGCAGATGCGGTATTCACATCAACACCAACTGCGTTTACACAGTCTTCGACAATCGCATCTAGGCGCTTAGCAAGCATGGTTTGGCTCACATCGTGTTGGTATTGGCCCACACCGATCGATTTAGGGTCAATCTTCACCAGTTCTGCCAGTGGATCTTGCAGACGACGAGCAATAGACACCGCACCACGGATTGATACATCCATGTTCGGGAACTCTTTTGCTGCTAGTTCAGACGCAGAATACACCGATGCGCCTGCTTCGCTAACAATGATCTTTTGCGCTTTTAGGTTGCCGCGTTTAATTACGTCAGCCACAAAGCTGTCGGTTTCGCGTGAAGCCGTACCGTTACCAATCGCAATCAAATCAACATTGAATTGACGAACCATCTGCTCAACCACATGTGCCGATTTGTCGTATTGCTTTTGAGGTGGGTGAGGGTAAATAGTTTCTGTTGCCAAAACCTTACCGGTTGAATCCACGACAGCGATTTTCGAACCGGTACGTAAACCTGGGTCCAAGCCTAAGGTTGCTCGAGGACCAGCTGGCGCTGCCATGAGTAGGTCTTTTAGGTTGGTTGCGAATACTTCAATCGCTTCGATCTCTGCACGCTCTTTCATTGCGCCCATCAATTCAGTTTCCATGTGCATAGAAACCTTGATGCGCCATGCCCAGCTAATCACTTGCTTACGCCAAGCATCCGCAGGAGCACTGCTCAGAGTAATGCCGTAGTGATCAGAGATAATGTTCTCACAGTAAGAACCACGAGCGCCTTCTTCTTGCTCAGGATCGGCATTCATCGCCAGTGTTAGGAAGCCTTCATTGCGGCCACGCAGCATGGCAAGTGCACGGTGAGACGGCACTTTGCTGAGTGTTTCGTTGTGCTCGAAGTAGTCTTTGAACTTCTCGCCTTCTTGCTCTTTACCTGTCACTACACGAGCGACTAGCTCTGAGTTGCGTGTTAGGTGTTGGCGAATCTTTTCTAGTAGGTTTGCGTCTTCCGCAATGCGTTCCATGATGATCGCACGAGCACCATCGAGAGCAGCTTTGGTATCGGCAATGCCTTTATCGTTGCTGATGAAGTTCGCCGCTTCCGTTTCTGGATCGTGCTGTGGTTCATTCCACAGTGTGTCGGCAAGTGGTTCTAAGCCTGCTTCGATAGCAATTTGACCTTTAGTGCGACGCTTTGGTTTGTATGGCAGGTATAAATCTTCTAAGCGAGTCTTGCTGTCAGCCTGAGTTATATCACGCTCGAGTTCTGGCGTGAGTTTTCCTTGGTCTTGAATCGACTTAAGAATTGTTTGGCGACGATCGTCTAGCTCGCGAAGGTATGAAAGGCGGCTATCAAGGTTACGTAGTTGGGTATCGTCTAAGCCACCCGTAACTTCTTTACGGTAGCGGGCAATAAAGGGAACGGTGTTACCGTCGTCAATTAGGTTTACTGCGGCAGTGACTTGCTCAGAACGGACATTCAGTTCTTCAGCGATCAGTCGACAGATAGCTTGGCTCATCCGATGAATCTCTTATTTAATATCATGACAAATACATGGGGGTGAGCGTACGCTTTTTCTAGCTTTGGCTGTGTAATTATCCTGTCAGAAGTCGAATTTCCGTTTCTGATACCCGCTTTGTGCGAGATCTCTTACAAGTGATGTGAGACTAAGTCGCTTTAGACCGATGAAATCGTCTTGATGTTACACTAAGTTGCTGATTTTATTTGATTGTGTGTTTGTGGGCGTATTTCTCACCTGAAATGTTTTTTAAGACTATCTAGGAAACACGGCCATTTGCCGTAATATTTAACTTGTCGACAGGGAGTTGGCAGGAACAGGAAAAAGCCTAATGGACTAGGTATCTTCAGGATGAAGATTTGATTACTTAGGATGAGTGGTCAGCAAGGAAGTGATAATCTCTGGATGAGATTCGCCAGTCAGGATGACAGGCTAGAATGGACACCGCTAGGATGGCGATGAACAAAAAGGAAATTGGTTAAAGGATTTAGCCACTATCAAGGAAAGATGCAGGGAGCACCTTATCTCGAAGAGATAAACAGTAGCCGGATTGCTGCGATAGAGACTTAACCCCGCTAGGCGAAAGCCTTGCGGGGTTTTCTTTTATCTGGAGTTTGGGTTTGCTGAACACTCAGTTTATCGCTAAGTGTTTATTAAGTTTGGTTATTCGTTGTCTGCGTAGCGAATCGAGTTAATGAACCACTCTTTGTCGCCTTCCGGTGTTTTTACCGTAAACTCGTCATCTACTTCTTTCTTGAGCAGAGCTCTAGCCATTGGTGAGTCGATAGAGATATAGCCTTTAGCATCGCCGTAGATCTCTTCTGGGCCGACAATTCGAAACTTCTTAATTTCCCTATCATCATTCTCAATTTCGACCCAAGCACCGAAAAATACCTTACCTTCTTGTTGTGGCGAGTAATCAACGATCGTGACATCAGGTAGGAACTTTCTTAAAAAACGCACTCGGCGATCGATCTGACGAAGTAGACGCTTATTGAAGGTGTAATCTGCGTTTTCTGAGCGATCTCCAAGGCTTGCCGCCCAAGTGACTATCTTAGTAATTTCAGGGCGTTTCTCGTGCCATAAGTGGTCATGTTCTGCTTTGAGCTTGTTATAACCTTCTCGAGTAATAAGTTTGGTTTTCATAAATCTGACTTAATGAAATGATGATCTAAGATAGAATATATAGAAAGGCAACATACGTTAACAATTATTTAGGCGACTTTTTCTCCAATAATGTTACATTTTTAATGTCTTATACCAATATACAATTTACCAAGAATGCTTAACCTTAGGTTTAAGCTTTAATAGGTGGAACCATTACATGCAAGAAAACTACAAAATTTTAGTGGTCGATGACGATGCTCGTTTACGTGCACTGTTAGAGCGCTATCTGTCAGAGCAGGGCTTTCAAGTGCGTAGCGTGGCAAACAGTGAGCAGATGGACCGCCTGTTAACCCGTGAAAATTTTCACTTGATGGTATTGGATTTAATGTTGCCGGGCGAAGATGGTCTATCGATCTGTCGTCGTCTACGAAACGCAAACAACTCGCTACCAATCCTGATGCTTACTGCAAAGGGTGATGAAGTGGATCGCATTGTGGGCTTGGAAGTGGGTGCTGATGATTACCTGCCAAAACCATTTAATCCACGTGAACTGCTTGCTCGTATTAAAGCTGTACTGCGTCGCCAAGTCATTGAAGCACCGGGTGCACCAAGCACAGAAGAGTCTGTGGTTGAGTTTGGTGAGTTCCGCTTGAACTTAGGTACTCGCGAAATGTTCCGCGGTGAAGAGCCAATGCCGCTTACTTCGGGTGAATTTGCGGTTCTTAAGTCCTTGGTAACGAATGCTCGTGAGCCAATGTCTCGCGATAAGCTGATGAACATGGCTCGTGGCCGTGAGTATTCAGCAATGGAACGTTCTATCGATGTTCAGATTTCACGTCTGCGTCGTCTAGTTGAAGAAGATCCAAGCAAACCTCGCTACATCCAAACGGTGTGGGGCTTGGGTTATGTATTCGTTCCAGATGGCAAAGCTGTGTAATTCAGCTTAATAAGCTCTACAGTAGCTTTATCGATTCTGTGAATCTTACGGGTCATCTCATTAATATGCGATGGCCCGTTTTCTATTCAGCACAATGGTTTAGAGTTATAGTCATATAACACTTTCTTTATCTTTCTACATCTCGGGTACCCCATGCGTATACGTAGCTCCTTTACTCAGTCGATAGTGCTTTTCTTAACGCTATTGGTCGCTAGCCAAATTTTTTCTTATTACGCGGTGTTTAACTATGCGTTGATGCCAAGTTTGCAGCAGTTTAATAAGATTTTGGCTCACGAGCTAAACCTGGTATTGGACCAAGGCAGTGATATCGAGATCGATGCGCCATTGCGTCAGCGTGTGCTTGAACAGCTCGGGGTAACCGTTCACGCCAAGGGCAGCGAAGCGGCGGGTGAGTATTACCATGCGGTCGCAATCGACCTGATGAGTGAGGAGATGACCAAGGAGCTGGGTTCTGAAACTGAAGTGCGGCTGATCTTGGGTAAAGAGAGCTATGTGCTTTGGATGGACATTGCGCAGTTACCCAACTCTTTAATTCGTATTCCGTTATCAGAGCTGCAAGAAGAAGACTTTGCCCCGCTATTCCGCAACAGCCTGATCACGGCGTTGTTGATTGTTGCGGGTGGTTGGCTGTTTATTCGCTTGCAAAACCGGCCGTTGATAGCGCTAGAGAAAGCGGCGCAAGGTGTTGGGCGAGGTGATATTCCACCGCCATTGCCAGTTCAAGGTGCACAAGAGATTCGCTCGGTAACTCGAGCCTTTAACCAGATGTCTAAAGGCATCCAAGAGCTAGAGGAAGACCGCGCCTTGTTGATGGCAGGTATCAGTCATGATTTACGTACTCCGTTAACGCGTATTCGCTTAGCGACTGAGATGATGTCACCAGAGGAAGCCTACTTAGCCGACGGGATCATCAGTGATACTGAAGAGTGTAACGAGATCATCAGTCAGTTTATGGATTATTTAAAACCCGTTGATCGAACTTCATTCCAAGAGGTATTTGTCGATGATATTGCTCGTGAGGTATCGAGCTCTGAGGGTGGCTACGAGGTTCAGATTGAAACCGATATTCCAGAATCGATGAAGCCAGCGCTAGGTAATCCGATCGCGATGAAGCGTGCCGTGAGTAACTTGGTGGTGAATGCGCTGCGTTACGGTAATGGTTGGGTCAAGGTATCAACTGGTATGACGGCGGATAACAAGCTTGCTTGGGTGACGGTAGAAGATAACGGGCCGGGTATTCCACAAGACCAGATCGGAAAGCTGTTTGAACCTTTCACGCGTGGTGACACGGCTCGTGGTAGCGAAGGAACGGGCTTGGGCTTAGCAATTGTGAAACGTATCGTTAGCCAGCATCAAGGTGCTGTTGTGGTCAATAACCGCAGTGAAGGTGGCTTAAAAGCGCAGATCAGTTTCCCTGTTAAGCCCTAGAACTGAAAGTTTACTAGCACTAAAAAGGCTTCCTTGAAGGGAAGCCTTTTTGTCTTTTTATGCAGTCTCAGCGTTAGCTAAGCCTTGGAATAAACATCGCGCTCGCCTAGCCAGCGGTTGATGATCGCCTTGGCGTTGTCTGGGTAGCTATCGTGAATATGACGAGCAATACGCTGCACTTCAGGGATCAAACGTTGGTCTCGCACTAAGTCGGCAATCTTAAAATCGGCCAAGCCTGTTTGTTTGGTACCAAGCAGTTCGCCGGGGCCACGGATCTCTAAATCACGCTGAGCTATCACAAAGCCATCGTTACTTTCACGTAGCACACCTAGGCGTTTCTGAGCGGTTTTAGACAGCGGAGAGTGATACAACAATACACAATGACTTGCGACCGAACCTCGGCCGACACGGCCACGCAGTTGGTGCAGTTGCGCTAGGCCAAGACGTTCTGGGTTCTCGATGATCATTAAGCTCGAATTCGGAACATCCACACCAACTTCAATCACGGTTGTCGCAACCAATAGATGCAGCTTGTTCTCTTTGAATTCCTGCATTACTGCTTGCTTCTCGGCGGGCTTCATTCGGCCGTGCACGAGACCAATTTTGACGTCAGGCAGTTTGCGTTGCAGCTCTTCAGCAGTATCAGCTGCAGCTTGAGCTTCCAGTACTTCCGATTCATCAATCAGCGTACATACCCAGTAGGCTTGTTTGCCTTCATTGAGACACGCATTTTTCACACGTTCAACAATGTCATCGCGCTTGGTATCAGGAATTGCCACGGTTTGAATTGGGGTTCGTCCCGGTGGCAGTTCATCAATAATCGAAGTTTCGAGGTCGGCATAGGCCGTCATTGCTAACGTTCGTGGGATTGGGGTAGCGGTCATGACCAACTGATGGGGGTAGTAGCCTTGCTTTGCGCCTTTCTCACGTAGCTCTAATCGCTGGTGGACACCAAATCGGTGCTGTTCATCAATGATCACTAAACCAAGGTTTTTGAACTCGACATGCTCTTGGAACAGGGCATGAGTACCGACCACCATTTGCGCTTCGCCACTGGCAATACGTGTTAGTTCAGTTTCACGAGCTTTGCCTTTGAGCTTACCTGCTAGCCATCCAACTTGAATACCCATTGCCTCAAACCAGTTGGCAAAGTTAATCGCGTGTTGTTCTGCGAGTAGTTCAGTGGGTGCCATAAGTGCTACTTGTTGACCGTGTTCCAATGCGCGAACCGCCGCCAGTGCAGCGACTAAGGTTTTACCAGAGCCCACATCACCTTGCACTAAACGCATCATAGGATGCGGCTTTTCCAAGTCAGCTTCGATCTCTTTGGTCACTCGTGCTTGGGCATTGGTTGGTGAAAACGGCAGCTGAGCCAGTAGCTTATCTTTAAGGGTGTTTACTGGAGGAAAAGGCATTGCCTTGTCTTGCTGCCCTTTGCTACGAACAGACAACATAGACAGGTTTTGAGCCAGTAACTCTTCCATAATTAGGCGCAGTTGCGCAGGGTGCTTGCCTTCATCAAACAGCTCTAGGTCAATGCCCGGGGGCGGCCTGTGAATGGTATGCAGTGCTTGTGCGAGGGTAATTTGGTGGTCGTATAAACCTGATGGGAGAAGCTCGTTAACTGCGGCCTTGTCGATTAGCTCTAAGGCTTGATCGGTAAGATTACGCAGCGTGACTTGTCTTAGCCCTTCGGTGGTTGGGTACACCGGAGTCAGATTGGCTTCAACGTCTGGCTGTTGCCTCGGCGCAAAGAATTTGTAGTCAGGGTGGACGATCTCAAGCCCCATATTACCGCGCTTGATCTCACCATAAGCATGCACTTGTTTGCCTTCGGCAAAGTTATTCTTCATGCCTGCAGTGAAGTTGAAAAAACGCAGTGTAATAGTGCCATTACCATCACTGATCTTTACTGCGAGCATCTTACGTTTACCGAAAATGGTATCGACGTGCATTACCTTGCCTTGCACTGCAGCCCATAAGCCCGCGTGCAGTTTTACGATGGGGTAGATACGTGTTCTATCTTCATAGCGCAAAGGGAGGTGAAAAAGCAGATCTTGTACGTTGTTAAGCCCAACCTTTTCCAGTTTCTCTGCGACTTTAGCGCCGACTCCAGATAAAGAGTTGAGAGGGATAGCAGATAAAAGCTGTGACATAACAAGGCTCATAAACGTAAGAGAGATGATCTATTCAAGCATTTTACTGGATTTTTGTACAGGCAGGAATGGGAGGGAGCGCGGTAAATACTAGGATTACGGTTATAAAAATCCCCTTAAGCGATAAAGCATTAAGGGGATTTAAATTCTTGGCAAAACTATTATCAAGTTTAAACGTTAGTTCTTACGACGTCTTACTTTCAGCGCGTGTGGCATCACACGTAGCTTTTTCATAATACTTGCAAGATGAACACGATCTTTGGTGGTCAGCAAGATAGTCACTGTGTACAGGCGACCATCACGTTCTTCAGTTGAAATACCGTGAATGTTCGAGCCTGTTTTCGAGATAACGTTAGTTAACTCAGCCAGTGCACCTTGGTGATTCTGCAGATCAACCTGAAGTTCAGCAGTGAACTCTTGGTCGTAATCGTCAGACCATTCAACCGCCATGTATTTGTCTGGTTCTTTCTGGTAACCACGAACGTTTGGACACGTTTCACGGTGAACCACAAGGCCACGACCTGGCGATACATGGGCAATGATGTGATCATCTGGAATTGGGTGACAACAGTTAGCGAACGTCAGTAGTAGACCTTCAGCACCACGGATAGCCAATTTCTTCCTTGGTGTGTCGCTGTTGTTTTCCACTTCAGTCAGTTCGTCAGCATCACCCAGTAGACGACGAGCAATAACGATACTCATCAGCTCACCAAGACCAATCGATGCCAGTAAGTCTTCAACGCTTTCTAGGCGTAAGTCAGACAATACATGGTCAATATTCTCTTGGCCGATATCGGCAATAGAGTGTTCGCCAAGTGCATGATTCAGTAAACGACGGCCTAGCGTGATCGACTCTTCACGACGCATGGTTTTTAGAACCTGACGGATCTTTGTACGTGCGCGTGAGGTCACTACGTAGTTGAGCCATGCTGCATTCGGACGTGCGCCCGGAGCACTGATGATCTCAATAGTTTGACCGTTCTTCAGCGATTTGCTGAGTGGGTAAGGGTTCATGTCTACACGAGCACCTACACACATGTTGCCGACATCGGTATGTACCGCGTAAGCAAAATCGACCGCTGTTGCGCCCGCAGGAAGTTCGACAATGCGACCTTTCGGCGTGAACACAAAGATCTCATCAGGGAACAGATCAGACTTAACGTTTTCAATGAATTCGAATGAGTTACCCGCGCTTTGTTGCAGCTCAAGTAAGCTCTGCATCCAACGTTGTGCTTTAACCTGTGCGGTTGTGCCATTACTGCTGCGTGAGCCGTTGCCTTTGTAAGACCAGTGCGCTGCGACACCTTTGTCTGCCATTTGATCCATATCTTCAGTACGGATCTGAACTTCAACTGGCACCCCGTGAGGGCCGATCATTGACGTGTGCAGAGATTGGTAGCCGTTGGCTTTTGGTACCGCAATGTAATCTTTCATGCGGCCAGGGCGAGGCTTGTACAGGCTGTGAGCCTGACCAAGTACGCGATAACAAGTATCTGGGGTATCAACCACGACGCGGAAAGCGTAGATGTCCATAATGGTGTGGAAGCGCTGCTCTTTAGTTTTCATCTTGTTGTAGATGGAGAACAGGTTTTTTTCACGACCAAGTACGCGAGCAGGCAAACCGACCTCTTCAAGGCGGCCTTCAATTTCGCTATGGATACGTTGGATCATTTCCTTACGGTTACCACGCGCAGCTTTCACTACGTTTTTAAGTACGCGATAACGGTTAGGATAGAGGGCTTCAAAGCCCAGCTCTTCTAGTTCGGTCTTGATGTTATGAATACCAAGACGGTGAGCTAGTGGAGAATAAATCTCTAGGGTTTCACGAGCAATACGACGCTTTTTGTCAGGACGAAGTGCCCCAAGCGTGCGCATGTTGTGAGTACGGTCAGCTAATTTGATCAAGATAACGCGGATGTCTTGCACCATGGCGAGAACCATCTTGCGGAAGTTCTCTGCTTGCGCTTCTTTGCGATCACGAAATTTAAGCTTATCCAGCTTAGATACACCATCAACCAATTCAGCAACGGTATTGCCAAATTTTTCCTCTAGATCTTCTTTAGTGACATCACAGTCTTCGATGACATCATGAAGCAGAGCAGCTTGCAGGGTTTCGATATCCAGACGCATTTCTGCCAGGATTCTTGAAACAGCTACAGGGTGGATAATGTATGGTTCACCGCTTGAGCGGGTTTGCCCTTCATGGGCGTCTCTCGCTACCACATAAGATTGACGCAGAGCCTCAATTTGAGGCTCTGTTAGGTATTCTTGGGCAACGTCTTTGAGGCTATCGAATAGATACAAATTAAAGGCCCGGAAGGTTAATTAGTTCGAATGACGCTTTTTGCGAATATGAGCTAACGAGTGTGAGCGATGCTGCTTACTGCTGCAAGTTCAGCCGCTTCTTGCTCTTGTTGCTCTTGACGTTCACGAGCATCTAGTACGTCTTTAGTGATAAGACCTTCTTCGATTTCGCGAAGAGCGATAACCGTTGGCTTATCGTTTTCTTCAGGCACTAGTGAATCTTTACCGCCAGTTTGCATTTGACGTGCGCGGCGAGCCGCAATAAGAACTAGGTCGAAACGGTTGCCAACTTTTTCAACAGCGTCTTGAACAGTTACGCGTGCCATGAGGACTCCAAATAGTAATTAACTAATAAATTTTTGATGACGAGAAAGTATACAAGTTTAACTAGATACTTTCTAGATCACCGTATACTTATCTCAATAGAAAATCTAGGGGATCTAGATTATTCCGCTAATAAAGCAGTAAGCATGCCGCTGTATTTAGCTGCTTGCTTATCTTCTTTCAAACGTTCCGCACGAATGATTGCTCTGAAGTCCATTAAGGCTGCATCAAAGTCATCATTTACGATCACATAATCGTATTCTGCATAGTGAGAAATCTCAGATTTTGCTTCGCTCATGCGTTTCGCAATAACTTCGTCGCTATCTTGACCGCGAACATTCAAACGACGCTCTAGCTCACCATTTGATGGTGGAAGAATGAATACACTCTTCGCTTGAGGCATTTGTTCACGGATCTGACGAGCACCTTGCCAGTCGATATCTAGGAACACATCGATACCGCGGTTTAGGTTTTCTTCAATCCAAACGCGTGAAGTACCGTAGTAGTTGCCGAACACTTCAGCGTACTCTAGGAATTCACCTTTAGTAATAAGGTCTTCAAAATGATGCTTCTCTACGAAGTGGTAGTGAACACCATTTTCTTCACCAGGGCGCATACCGCGAGTGGTGTGTGAAACAGATACCTTCATTGCGTAGGTTGGATTGGTTTCTAGCATTGCTGAGATCAAGCTCGACTTACCTGCGCCACTAGGTGCAGATACGATGTAAAGAGTACCTTTGCCCATCTGTATATTTCCACTGTTGGTTGGATTGAGTGAAGGCAATAAACCTACACTTTAAAAGATAGCACTGACTCTAATTTTTGTTCCGATGGCGCATCTACTAATTGTGCCGTTGGTTACGTCTATAAAGAGATAACGAGTAAAACTAATAGAAGCAACTGGTGAAAATTAGGTCAGAAAAATGGAGGCGAAGAGTAGCATATTTAGATGATTGAGAACAACTGGCTTGATCGTTATTTATCAGCAAATGATCTTCTCAAGGATCTTTGTATAAATGTAATGACTCGTCATCGGTACTTTTTTATGTGATCTGGACAAAATTTGTTGAAGTTTTAATCTCAATCCTTACAATCCGCGCAAACGATTAAATGCTGTATATATCTAGTGATATGGACTAGATGTTTCTACTACCGAGCCTACCTTGGTGACTACAGTTTTTAGTGTAGAGACCTCTCTATTCACACAGCATTTGAATCACCAAATTCTTAATTTATTGCAAAGGTTTTGTTGTGAGTACCGATTCCACCCTGAAAGCCCAGAACACCTCTGGCTCGCTTGATTCGATGTTTAAAATCACTGAAAGAAAAACCACGATTGGCACTGAGCTGTATGCGGGTTTCATTACTTTCTTGGCGATGAGTTACATTCTGGCGGTTAACCCAGCAATTTTGGGTGATATTCCAGGCATGGACAAAGGTGCCGTGTTTACTGCAACGGCTCTGTCTGCGGCAATCGCAACCCTAATTATGGGCATTTGGGGCAACTACCCTGTAATGCTAGCGCCGGGCATGAGTATGAACGGCTTTTTCAAAGGTCTGCTGTTAAGTGGATCTGTTGCCGTGCTTTGGAATGAAGCGCTGTTCGGTATCTTCCTATCTGGTATTTTGTACCTTGCGTTCTCATTGACCAATATTCGTAAATCGATGATTGAATCGATTCCTGAAGATTTGAAGTTGGCGATTACCGTGTCTCTCGGACTGTTCATTGCTTTCTTAGGTCTTAAGAATGCGGGCATCATCGTTTCTAACCCATTCGTATTGGTAGGCTTAGGCGACATTTCTGATCCAAAAGTGATCATCGCTTACGTGAGCATCTTCATCGCACTGGGTTGTATGGTTCGTGACATCAAGCTAGCAACGTTCATCTCATTCGTTTCTGCTATCGTGTTGACGATTCTTGCTGACGTCTTCATGGGCACTTCAAACGCACCAATCCCAGAGCAGTTCATTGCTATGCCACCAAGCATGGCTGGCAGCTTCGGCGCTATCTTCGATTTCTCTGCTTTCACGCCAGAGAAAATGTTCGACTTACTGTTCATCGTACTTATCTTCTTGATTGTCGATTTCTTTGATGGCTTGAGCACCATTGTCGGCGTTGGCCGTGATGCGGGTATCATCGATAAAGACGGCAAGGTGCCAAACGCGAAATCGGCTCTAGTAGCAGATGCGGGCGGTACTGTGATTGGTTCAATTCTTGGTACCACATCGATCACTGCTTTCTCTGAGTCTGGCATCGCTTCTTCTCAAGGTGCAAAAACGGGTTTGGCAGCAGTCATGGTGGCTGGTCTGTTCCTAATCTCGCTATTCCTATACCCAATCTTCTCTATCTTCTCGGCTGCAATGGTTGCACCGGCGATGGTAGTAGTCGGCATCTACATGGTAGGTCGTCTTGGTCAGATCAACTGGGAAAAGAAAGAGTCACGCATTGCAGCCTTCTTTACCATCATGTTCACAGTGCTAAGCTTCTCTCCAGCGAACGGTATGGCGATGGGCTTCATCAGCTACGCATTCACAATGGTTGTGGCAGGTAAGCGCAAAGAAGTACACCCGCTTATCTACGGACTGTGTGTGGTGTTCTTAACTTACCTGATTCTGCTTTAAGGCTAATTAGTCACTAAGAAGTCGCTAAGTAAAAGACAAACAGATGGCTCTGCAGTGAATGCGGGGCCATTTTTGTATTTGTTGCTTTTTACCGTTGCTTCTTAATGTTGGTTACCGATGAGTTGATGGCGTTAGCCTAAAGTCGGTGCTTTGACAGTACGCGACTTATATTGATGCATGCTATTGTAGAGACTGGATTAATTATTTTTTGAAGAGTGACTATGCCTTCTCACTTACCTAAATCTTTTAGTAAGCCGTTTTTAAAAGTATTCCACATTATGGAAGCGGTATTGCTGGTGGCGATCACGCTCGCGACCTTGTTTGCGATGGTCGAAGAGTTCATGCATGTCTTCGCTGAACGCCGAGTGCAATTGACCGACATTCTGCTGATGTTTATCTATTTAGAAGTGTTGGCGATGGTTCAGCAGTTTGTGATGAACGGTAAGATCCCAGTGCGATACCCAATCTATATCGCGATGATGGCGATTGCTCGTTACATCACTTTGGGCATGAAAGAACTCGATGCGGTATTGATCGTTTGGTTATCTTTAGCGGCATTTATCTTAGCAGCAGCAACTCTGTTGATTCGAGTCGGTCACCATTACTGGCCATATGTCGATCTCAGAACTAAGCAGCCGGACGAGTAAATTTTTTGAGATCAAAGTCTTACAAATCAAGCCCGGCGACCTAGCTGGGCTTGAATTCAAGCCAACCGAACAAAAAAACATCAATTATTTTCAAATAAAGCTTTACAACCCGACCCAGATCACCAAGAATGGCCTCGCTCTGTTTTCAGAGTTATTAAATGAAACATCAGTTGTAAAGTAAAACCCTTAGTATTGCTTCATTGTTATTCTCAGTGTTTCCCTTGGCTTCATAGATACATTAAATAATTCAAGCTTTCAGCGCATCGCACTTTTGGCGATTAATTTTTTATTTTTATATAAGGGACACATCATGTCTAACAAAGTAAACGGCGTAGTAAAATGGTTTAACGAAGAGAAAGGCTTCGGTTTCCTAACTCAAGACAACGGCGGCGCTGACGTATTCGTACACTTCCGTGCAATCGCTTCTGAAGGTTTCAAGACTCTTAAAGAAGGCCAACAAGTGTCTTTCGAAGTAGAGCAAGGCCAAAAAGGTCTTCAAGCTGCAAACGTTGTAGCTCTATAAGATTTTAAGTCGGCGCAGGTTGCAACAGCAACTTGCGTCACTTTCTCTCTCAAATTTGTTTCCCCCCTCAGTTTTACCGCAACACTCTTCTCCATTAGCAATACCCTCTCTAAGTATTCAAAAATCCTGTTTTACGTCCGTTATCTCGTTCTAACTATCGTTGTATCTGTTCTTTGCTCTAACTCAACCTTCTACGTAACAACCAGTCACTTGCTCATCCTGATTACTATTACTGTATCCATAAAAAAAAGCCCCTAAAATTAGGAGCTCATTTTGATCTAATCAACACTGATTAAGCTGATTATTCTTTATCGTGTACAGCTTACAGACTGTTATTCAATGTTTTGGATCTGCTCACGCATCTGTTCGATAAGAACCTTAAGCTCTACGCCCGATGCTGTGATGTCTGTGCTGATAGACTTAGACGCTAGCGTGTTTGACTCACGGTTGAACTCTTGCATCATGAAGTCTAGCTTACGGCCACAAGCGCCGCCTTTCTTCAGTACTGCATTCGCTTCTTTCACATGAGAATCTAGACGGTCTAGCTCTTCTGCTACGTCTGACTTCTGCGCTAGCAGGATAAGCTCTTGCTCAACACGAGAACCTTCAAGTTCGATTTTCGCATCTTCAAATTTGGTAAGAAGACGCTCACGTTGCCACTCTAGGATCTCAGGCATGCGTGCACGAACTTTCACTACTTCTTCAGTGATTGCATCTAAGCGCTGTACGATTAGCGCCTTCATGTTCTCACCTTCACGAGCACGAGCATCAATGAACTCTGCGATAGCATCGTTGAATGCTTCAAGTAGGTCTTTGTTGATGGCATCCATGTCTTGCTCTGGCGTTTCCATCACACCAGGCCAGTTCATGACTTGGAATGGGTTCAAACGGCTCTCTTCGCCAGTCATCGTCATTACTTGGTTCGCCGCATTGATTACTTGCTGAGCCAAACCTTCGTTAATGCTTAGTTCGCCCTTTGCAGCAGGGTTTGCTTCAAAGCGTAGGTTACATTCAACCTTACCGCGCGCTAGACGCTTACGGAAACGCTCACGCAAGATTGGCTCTAAACCACGGAACTGTTCAGGCATACGGAAGTAAGTTTCTAGGTAGCGTTGGTTTACACTACGGATTTCCCATACTGCGCTGCCCCAATCGCCTTTTACTTCTTTGCGTGCGTACGCGGTCATACTATAAATCATCGAATTTTCCTGTCTTTTATCATTCTGAAAATAACGCGCACGCATAGTATCACGATATGGTGTGCTCTCGAAGCTTGTCGCTTTTCACTGTAAATAGCCTTTCGTGATAAATAGCTTTGAACGGTAAATAGATTTGCACGATAAACTGCTATATAATCTTGCCCCAATCAAAACTGTCTCACCCCTTTCTTAGGTGATGCACTCTTTCGATAGTAAATCACTTCAGACTGTTAATAAGGTAGATACCAATGCGTCCAAATGACCGCGCTGTAGATCAAATTCGTCCAATTAAAATTACTCGTAACTACACAGCTTATGCTGAAGGTTCTGTATTAGTTGAGTTCGGCAACACTAAAGTTCTATGTAATGCGACGGTAGAAGAAAACGTACCGCGTTGGTTAAAAGGCCAAGGAAAGGGTTGGGTAACGGCTGAATACGGCATGCTGCCACGTGCAACGCACACTCGTAACCGTCGTGAAGCGGCGAGCGGCAAGCAAGGTGGTCGTACGATGGAAATCCAACGTCTGATCGCTCGTAGCCTACGTGCTGTTGTTGACCTGAAAGTAATGGGTGAAATTATGATCACTGTCGATTGTGATGTTATCCAAGCAGACGGCGGTACTCGTACTGCTTCTATCTCAGGTGCAAGCGTTGCAATGGCTGATGCTATCAACAGCCTACTAGCAAGCGGCAAACTGAAAAAGAACCCAATGAAAGGCCACGTAGCGGCAGTTTCAGTGGGCATCGTTGGTGCACAAGCACTGTGTGACCTTGAGTACGTTGAAGACTCAGCAGCCGATACCGACATGAACGTTGTAATGACGGAAGACGGTAAGATGATTGAGATTCAAGGCACAGCAGAAGGCGAACCGTTCAGCCACGAAGAGCTGATGCAGCTTTTAGCCCTGGCTAATAAGGGCATTGCCGATATCGTCGAAGCGCAGAAAGCTGCGTTGGCCGACTAGTCATTTTTAATAGCTCCCAATTTGGGGGCTATTTTTTTGTCTGTAAAACCTGAAAGGGTGGTACAGGGCGTAAGTTAAGTTTTATTGAGTAAACATAGAGGATGAGCATGAAAGCATATCAACGTGAATTTATTGAATTTGCACTAGAGAAAGAAGTACTTAAGTTTGGTGAGTTTACTTTAAAGTCTGGCCGCAAGAGCCCTTACTTCTTCAATGCTGGATTGTTTAATACAGGTCGTGACCTAGCGCGCTTAGGTCGCTTCTACGCAGCAGCATTGGCTGATTCTGGCATTGAGTTTGATGTACTATTTGGTCCTGCATACAAAGGTATCCCAATTGCAACGACGACAGCGGTTGCACTAGCGGATCACCACGATGTAGACACGCCTTACTGCTTCAACCGTAAAGAAGCGAAAAACCACGGTGAAGGTGGCAACCTTGTCGGTAGCGCGCTTGAAGGTCGCATCATGTTAGTGGACGACGTGATCACTGCAGGTACTGCGATTCGTGAGTCGATGGAAATCATCCAAGCAAATGGCGCTGATTTAGCGGGCGTGCTTGTTGCTATCGACCGTCAAGAGAAGGGCAAAGGCGAACTGTCTGCGATTCAAGAAGTTGAGCGTGACTTCGGTTGTGCGATTATCTCAATCGTTAGCCTGACTGACTTGGTGACTTTCCTTGAAGAGAAAGGCACAGACGCAGCACACCTAGAGTCAGTAAAAGCGTACCGCGCTCAATACGGCATCTAATACTACTCGTAATTAGACTATAGAATGCACAAGGGGCTGATGATTCATCAGCCCCTTTTCTTTTGGTTCAGTATTCATTATTTATAACGAATGCCGCGCTCCACTTCTGGGTCTTCCATGGTCTTAAAGCGCTTGTGCAGCCACATCCACTGTTCTGGTGCTCTTAAGATAATCTTCTCAAGGTAGCGGTTCATGTAGGCGGCAGCCGCTTTCTCATCTTTCTGTGGATAGTCATCTTCGATCGATTCATCGGCCATGATCTCATACTTGCCATCGGCATTTCTAAAACCAGAACCCGGAACAAGTGCGCATCGGCTCGTATAAGCCAGAATACTAGTGCCTGTTGTAGTACATGCATCTTCTACAGCGAAGAAAGGCACAAACACAGACTTGTTACGACCGTAATCATGATCCGGTAGGTAGAAAAGGATCTCACCCTGACGCAGGATTCGAATCATACGCTTCACGTCTTTACGGTGAATCAGGCGGTTGCCGTTTTGAGTACGACCACGGTATTGAATGAATTCATAAGCCGGATTGTTGTGCGGGCGATAAACACCTAAACCTGAAATACCGAGAACAGCCATTGCTCGCGCAGTGATCTCTAGGTTTAAGGCATGCACACAGCATAGAAGAACACCTTTACCGTTAGCTTTGTGCGTACGCAGTGTTTGGGTGTCTTTATCTACTAGGATGCGCTTGAAACGCCACGTTGGCCAGAACCAGGTAATGCCGGTTTCGATGAGTGCCATACCTGTGTTCTTAAAGTTCTCACTGACCATTGCCGCGACTTCATCTGCTGGCTTGTCTGGGAAGGCGAGCTCCAAGTTACGTGTTGCTACCGCGACGCGCTTTTTACCATAGCGAGCACCCAAAGAGCCTAACGATCGGCCTAACAGCAGTAAGAGGCGATAAGGGAGAACGTTAACAATAAGCGCCAATAACCCAAAACCAAACCATACACCCCAATATTTAGGGTGAAGTAGAGCTAGAGTAAAAGGCGGCTTAGTAATCACGTGTTGTGCTGTGCCGTTTGCTGAAGAAGTTTTCGTCGTCATAACCATCACTTAAGATTTGATTGCCACTTAATTTGATTGCTACTTAATCTGAGCGCTTAGCAGTGCCCAATAAGCATCAAAGTTTTCTGTTGGTTGATATTTGAAGTCTGAGCGAACAAATCGATTCAAGCTGCCTTCAACTTGACCGAGCAGTTGAGCGGCTAAGATTTTCTCATCAACCGGGAATGATTTCCCTTCACGAAGCTTTCTTTCACGCAGGATCTGGCGAAGTTGCGTCTCAATGCGTTCGAAAAGTTGGTTGATGCGATCACGCAGGCGTTCATTTTCAAACATTAGAGCATGACCAGATAAAATTCGAGTCAGGCCTGGGTTACGTTCTGAGAAAACTAAGATAAGTTGTAGTACTAGGCGTATGCGCTCTAGCGTGTCTTTCTCTTCATCCAGAATACGGTTGATTCGAGACATCAACGCTTCTTCAATGAACTCGATCAGGCCTTCAAACATGCGGGCTTTGCTTGGGAAGTGGCGGTATAACGCAGCTTCAGAAACACCCACTTGCTTGGCCAACTTTACCGTTGTGATACGAGAAGCACCTTCGGTCGATTCCAACATTTGTGCGAGAGCTTGTAGGATTTCTTCACGACGGTTTGATTTTCGAGTACCAGCCATCTATTTACTTCCTTTCCTAAAGATGAGGATTGAGTGAAGAAGGATTATAAACACCATTCAATTCTGTTTCCTAGTTTTGTAAGCCCTAGGTCAACAGAATCGAGAGGTGTCAGCAGATTATCAGAGCAAATTTGTGCGTTTATACATTAATAAGCTGTTGGATCTGATCGAGGATCTGGAAACCAAGTGTGTCTTTGCTTTCCAGTGGCAGAGATTTATCGCCGCCTTTCCAATAAAGGTGCAGCTCATTGCTACTGCTATTGAAGCCTTGGCCTTCAACTGAGACGTCGTTGGCGCAGATCATATCGAGGTTCTTTCTTTCCAGTTTACCGCGTGCGTACTTCTCAACATCTTGAGTTTCTGCTGCGAAGCCGACAGTAAATGGGCGACCTTCGGTCATTGAAGCGACAGAAGCGACAATATCTGGGTTTTTAACCATTTGAATGGTCATGTCGTCTTTACCGTCGACCTTTTTAAGCTTTTGGTCTGCAATGGTCTCAGGGCGGTAATCGGCAACTGCGGCGCAGCTGATGAAAATATCGTGTTGAGAAGCGTTAGCAGTAACGGCATCAAACATCTGTTGTGCGCTGTCGACATCAATACGATTAACTTTATTTGGCGTTGCTAATGAAACAGGGCCGCTGATTAGAGTCACTGTTGCGCCTTGTTTCGCGGCTGCTTCAGCCAGTGCATAGCCCATCTTGCCCGAGCTGTGGTTGGTAATGTAACGCACCGGGTCAATCGCTTCACGAGTCGGGCCTGCAGTAATAAGCACAGAACGGCCAGTAAGCGGCTTAGGTTGGAAGAAGTCTTCACAGCGATGCACGAGCTGCATTGGCTCTAACATACGACCCATACCGACATCACCACACGCTTGCTCGCCAGCCGCCGGTCCCCAAATCTCACAACCACGACGTTTTAGTGTCGCAATGTTCTCTTGAGTCGCAGGGTGGCTGTACATTTGCTGGTTCATTGCTGGAGATACCGCAACTGGCGCATCGGTTGCTAAAACCAAAGTGGTCAGTAGGTCGTTACCCATACCAGCTGTCATGCGAGCAATCAGGTCTGCGGTTGCTGGTGTTAGTAATACCAAGTCAGCCCACTTTGCGAGCTCAATGTGCCCCATGGAAGCCTCAGCAGCAGGATCAAGCAAACTATCAGACACCGGCCTTCCAGAGACGGCTTGCATGGTGAGAGGAGTGATGAACTCCTTGGCTGCATTTGTCATCACGACTTGTACTTGCGCCCCACGTTCAATTAAGCGTCGAGTCAGTTCGGCACATTTATACGCAGCGATACCACCACTAATGCCAAGTAGGATTTTTTTCCCAGCTAGGCCTTGTAGGTCAGCGTTATCCAGTTGATTAACCAATGTTTGCATGATTCTGTTCCTTAATTTCTCTGGGACTTACGATATCAGAACAAAGGATTAGTGCCTAGAAGCAGAATTAGAACAGAGTTGACGCTCATCAAGTTGGTGTTATCAAACTTATCAATTACACGATTTTGTTAGTGTCTCGTTTCCTTTGATCTCTATCGAAGGATCTCTGATTACGATCTCATTAAGGTGATGGGTTGTGTTCATGACCAATGATTGTCTTTATATGCCAATAGATAAAATACCTGCCGAATCGATGCCGAGAGAAAAGTTGTTAAATAGAGGGCCTGATTCTTTGAGTGATGCTGAACTGCTCGCGATATTCCTGCGAACAGGGACACAAGGAATGAACGTGTTGGAACTCGCTGACAAGTTGATCAAAGACTTTGGCTCACTCCGTCATCTTTTTTCAGCAACACAGGAAGAGTTTTGTGCTCATAAAGGGATGGGGCAGGCCAAGTATGTTCAATTGCAGGCTGTATTAGAGATGACGCAGCGTTATCTAGCAGAGACTTTATCTCGTGGAGATGCGCTTACTAGCCCAAGTCATACTAAGCTTTATCTCTCGAGCATGTTGCGCGATCGCCAGCGAGAAGCCTTTTATATATTGTTCCTTGATAACCAAAATAGGGTAATAAAGGACGAGGTGATGTTTGAAGGAACCATCGATGCCGCATCGGTTTACCCGCGGGAAGTGGTTAAACGGGCACTTCATCATAATGCGGCGGCATTAATCTTAGCTCATAACCATCCTTCAGGTGTTGCTGAGCCCAGCCAAGCGGATAGGCGGATTACACGCCGATTAACCGACGCATTAGCGCTGGTGGACATCCGAGTTCTCGACCATTTTGTCGTTGGAGATGGTGAAGTTGTCTCTTTTGCAGAGCGTGGATGGATTTGAATCACATTTTAGGTTGTTAGTTGCGTTAAATCTGCTATTATTCCGGCCACATTTTTAGACCTAAAATCAGCTCTGATTACTCAAGCAAGCTGCGCTGCACAAAAAAAGATCACGAAATCCGTAAAAAGGATCTGTTCGGGTCTTGAGCAATGCGTGTCAAGTTAGTATAATGCGCGACCTTTGATAGCCTTGTATGGATTTTCCATAACGGTTTTTACCTTCTATTTTAATTGATAGAGAGGTTCGGCCACCAAGGTTGATATCGAGCTGAAACGATTGGAGAAGACATTCATGTCCCGAGTATGCCAAGTAACTGGTAAGCGTCCAGTAACGGGTAACAACCGTTCACACGCACGCAATGCTACTAAGCGCCGTTTTCTGCCGAACCTACAAACTCATCGTTTCTGGGTAGAGAGCGAAAAACGTTTTGTTAAACTACGTCTAACTGCTAAAGGCATGCGTATCATTGATAAGAAAGGCATCGATGCTGTTCTTGTTGATATCCGTGCACGTGGCGAAAACGTTTAAGAGGAATTAAGCAATGGCTAAAGGCATTCGTGAGAAAATTCGTCTAGTATCTTCTGCAGGTACTGGTCACTTCTACACAACTGATAAGAACAAGCGTAACATGCCAGGCAAATTTGAGATCAAAAAGTTTGATCCAGTAGTTCGCCAACACGTTATGTACAAAGAAGCTAAAATCAAGTAATTGATGCTTTTTTTGCTCTTCTTCAGTAGAAGAAAGAATTGAAAAACCCAGTTTAATCGCTGGGTTTTTTTATATCTACAATTTGAGGAACTCAATTATTCTTGCTTGATATAGCCTCTGATAGATAGAAATCTGTACAACATAGAAAGTATTGCCACTTTCACGATATACTGAATGTTCAATAGGTTAGATGAGCAGAATCAGATGAGATATCGTGGACGCCGGTGGAACAACATACTCATGTTCAGTGTGATCGCTTTTATTGGCGTGTTAAACCTTCCAACATTGATCAAAGCGTACCTTATCGAGCCTGAACCGCAGGTTGATAGCCCTTATCCTTATCTCCTGAACCCAACAGCAAAGCTTCAAGCGTTACACTTTGCTAAGTGGTCTGTCATTCAACAAGATAATCAATGGGTTTACCAGTTCGAAGATACTGACTTTCCTCAAGCCACCAATGCACAAGAGCTGTCACAACGTTGGAAAGAGCTTGTGGGCACGGAAGTCGACTCACAGACCTACACAGACCTTACGCCTCGGTTAAATACACCACACACCATCGAAGTATGGTATCAAGACCAAGAAGAGCCCCAGCGTATTACCTATTATCAATTGCCTGAGTTCTGGTTGTTAAAAAACTGGAATGATCAGTGGTTGGCGGTGTCTATTGAAGAGAGCTACCTGTTTCCAAGCTTTAACGCTAACCACTCCTCTAAATCGGACGACTAACTATGCCTGAATTACCCGAAGTCGAAGTAAGCAGAATGGGGATCTCGCCTCATTTAGTCGGTGAGACCATTAAAACTCTTACTTTTCGCACGCCCAAGCTGCGTTGGGATATCCCACAAGAGTTAAAAGCATTAGAAGGGCAGATGATTCGCTCCATCTCGCGCCGTGCAAAGTACCTATTGATTGAAACGGATACTGGCACTGCCATTGTTCACCTTGGTATGTCTGGCTCACTACGCGTATTAGACGCTGACTTTCCAGCAGCCAAGCACGATCACGTGGATCTTAAGCTCACCAATGGCAAAGTATTGCGCTACAACGACCCTCGCCGCTTTGGCGCTTGGTTGTGGTCGGCGCCTGATGAAGTCCACTCTGTGTTGCTTGGTTCTGGTCCTGAGCCGTTAACGGACGACTTTAACGCTGATTACATCGCTGAGAAAGCAGAAAAGCGTAAAGTCGCAGTCAAGCAGTTCATCATGGACAACAAAGTAGTGGTCGGTGTCGGGAATATCTACGCTAACGAAGCCTTGTTCTCTGCAAAAATCCACCCGTTACGATCGGCAAACAAAGTGACAAAAGCAGAGTGGGCCTTGTTGACCAAAGAGATCAAACAAGTGCTCGCCACCGCCATTAAACAAGGCGGTACTACCTTAAAAGATTTCGCACAAGCAGATGGCAAGCCCGGGTACTTTGCCCAAGAGCTGCAAGTGTATGGGAAAGCGGGTGAAAAGTGCCCAAGCTGTGAAGCTCTGATTCAAGAATTGAAAATAGGGCAAAGAAATACGTTTTTTTGCGAAGAGTGCCAAGTATAAAAAAACTGAACGCGCGTTCACTTTTTACTGCTAGTAGATATAAGTGCTAGTCGCTACAATTACATTAATGATATGAATTGAGAATAGTAGAATGAAATATTTAGTAACTGGCGTTGCCGGTTTTATCGGATCTGCAGTGTCAGAGCGACTATGCGCAGCAGGCCATGAGGTTGTCGGTATTGATAACTTGAATGACTACTACGAAGTCTCTTTAAAGCATGACCGCCTTAAACGTATCGAACATGAAAACCTGACCTTTATTGAGCTGGATCTTGCTGATAGAGAGGGCATGGCGAAGCTGTTTGCTGAGCAAAAATTTGACCGTGTGATTCACTTAGCGGCGCAAGCTGGCGTTCGTTACTCAATTGATAACCCAATGGCGTATGCCGATAGCAACCTTGTCGGTCACTTAGCTATTCTTGAAGGTTGTCGCCATAATAAGGTTGAACACCTCGTTTATGCTTCATCGAGTTCCGTTTATGGCTTGAATCAAAAAATGCCATTCCATACAGCAGACAGTGTTGATCACCCGATTTCACTGTACGCCGCGACTAAGAAGTCGAATGAGTTGATGGCGCATACCTATTCTCATTTATACGACGTACCAACGACAGGTCTTCGCTTCTTTACGGTTTACGGCCCTTGGAGTCGCCCTGATATGGCGATGTTCAAGTTTGCGAATCTAATCGTAGCGGGCAAAGAAATCGACATTTATAACAATGGCGACATGATGCGCGACTTCACTTACATCGATGATATCGTTGAAGGTATTATTCGTGTTCAAGACCGTATTCCAGCTAAGCAGCCAGATTGGACGGTTGAGCAAGGCTCACCAGCAACCAGCTCAGCACCATATCGCGTATTTAACATCGGTCATGGTAGCCCGGTTAAATTGATGGACTACATCGAAGCATTAGAAGGTGCTCTAGGTGTTGAAGCGAAAAAGAACTTCATGCCAATGCAGCCTGGTGATGTGTACGCGACTTACGCTGATACGGAAGATTTGTTTGAAGCGGTTGGCTACAAGCCTCAAGTTAAGATCCAAGAAGGAGCGAAAGCTTTCGCGGATTGGTATAAAGCTTATTACTCGCTGTAGTAATTGATAGCTTTGAATTAAAAATAGCGCTCAATGAGCGCTATTTTTGTTTTTCGGAGTAGATAAAGAGAATTATTTGGCTGTTTTTATTGTGATTTCGTTTGCTACTTTTTGAGGTACAAACTGGCTAATATCCCCTCCGTGTATAGCGACTTCACGAACAATGGTTGAAGAGAGGAAAGCATACTCTTCTGAAGGGGTCAGAAATACGCTTTCAAGGCCAGGTAGGAGCTTACGATACATGCTAGTGAGACCAAACTCGTACTCAAAGTCCATGGTTGTTCTTAGACCACGTACTAATACGTTTGCTTGCTGCTGTTTAGCAAAGTCGACTAGTAACCCTGAGAATCCCTCTACAGATACGTTAGGTAAGTGAGACACCGCATCACGTAACAACTCTACACGTTCATCTAACTCAAACATGGTTTTTTTACTTGGGCTCGCTGCTACTCCAACAGTGATATGGTCAAACATGCTAGCGGCACGAACAATGATATCAAGGTGGCCATTGGTCACCGGATCAAAAGTTCCTGGATAAATAACGTGTGTGCTCATTTTAGCTGTCCTTGCTTAATGTAGTGTTCGAATTCGGTACTTTACTAGAGTTTAAGGCCTTATCGAGTTGCTGCTTTACCATATCGAGTGTGATGTCTTTCATCAGGTCATCGCCTTTAGCACGGGTTCCCCATGGAAGGTCTGCGACTGGTTTACCTTGTTGTGCTTCTACGTGCTGTTGATAAACACTCACTACGATATCGAGATCGTTGTAAGGTCCTGTTCTACGAGGGTCGCTGTGTGCGTACAAGCCGATTACAGGCGTTGACTGCGTAGTTGCCAAGTGGGCTGGGCCAGTATCAGGTGCCAATACCACCGTTGCATGTTTCAGTACGGCAGTCAGTTGCTTCAAGTTCGTTTTGCCAATCAAGTTGGTTACTGGCGACTGGCATAATTTTTCGATGTCGCTACCAAGGTTAACTTCTCTTGGTGCCGGAGAACCACATAACACCACTTGCATGCCTTGTTCGACAGCATAATCAGCAATAGCTGCATATCGCTCAGTTAACCAATTGCGTGAATCTTTGCTTGCAGCTGGGGAGATAACCAAGGTCGGCTTGTCTGCCATGGTGCTAATTGCGAGTTGTTCATCTTCAGGTGTTAAAGGGATATCCCATTGAGGCTTATCGAAGGGGGCACCAATGTAGCGAGCAAATTCGGCAAAGTTATCCAACACATGAAACTTATCTGAAATAGGTAGATGGTGGTTGGTAAAGAGTGACTGCATTTCACGAGTACGGTTTTTGCCAAATCCCACTTTGCACTTCGCCTTTATTCCCCAAGATAGCACGCTGGCTCTGAGTGCGGCTTGCATATGCAGAAGTGCATCAAATTTACGATCAGATAGCTGACGCCATAATTCACGCATTCCTTTGAAGCCTTGTTTCTTATCGAAAACAATCACCTCAATACCGGGTAGATCGCCGATCAGCATGGCTTCTATTTTGCCCGTTATCCAAGTGATTTTCGTTTCAGGCCACTGCTTCTGGATGGCTTGAACCACAGAAATAGCATGACAAACATCGCCAATCGCGGAGAGGCGAAGTATGCAAAGAGATTGAGGTGCAGTTGAGAACAGTGACATAAAGTGCCCGAAAAAAGTGAATAACATCAGAATTATGCAGATACTCGCATTAGTTGTAAAATAGCAATGACGAAAAGCGACCCAAAGGCCTCATAGATGGAAACGATTAGCACCAAGAACCAAACAATTTGGTACGACCCTGAACTTTTGGCTCAGGTACCAGAGGGCGATATCGCTCAGATTTTTGAGGCTGAATATTGGCAGCAACAAGACGCCATTTCAGGCAGTGCTCAAGGACGCGGTACCACATGGTTCATTCAGCTTGATGGAATACAGGCCGCATTGCGCCATTATCGCCGTGGCGGATTGTTTGGGAAGCTAGTCGAAGACCAATATCGCTTCTCTGATTGGGAAAGCACGCGCTGTGCGATGGAGCTTAATGTTCTCAAGGCATTGGCAAACTCAGGTGTGAATGTACCGAAGCCCATTGCTGCTAGAGCCATTAAAAGCGGACTACTTTATCGAGCGGACTTAATGTCTGAACGAATTCCCAATGCCAAAGATCTGGTTGATGTCTTGGTCAATGGCCCGATAGATGCGGATGTTTATCGTCGAATTGGCCAAGAGGTACGCAAGATGCACGATGCTGGGGTTAATCATACCGATCTCAACATTCATAATATCCTGCTTGATGACTCGCAAAGGGTGTGGATTATTGACTTTGATAAGTGTGGTCAGCAAGCGGGTGATGACTGGAAAGAAGGCAACTTGAATCGCTTAAAGCGCTCGTTCTTAAAAGAAGTGAACAAGCGCCAGATTCAATGGCAAGAGTCGGATTGGGAGCCGATATTAAAGGGTTATCAAGGTTAGATGTTAAAGGGCTACCAAGGCTAATTAGGTCAAATAGTTGTTAGCTAAGAATGTATTCCAAGGTTTTATCCAACGCCCCTCGGTTCTGCTCAACTACTTGATAAGCCGCTAAGCCTTTAGTTTTGCGCAGCTCTGATTGTTTGAACAGTCGTTGGAGTTGGCCTGCGATATCTTGGCTATCTTGACATATAACCACGGCATTGGCTTCCAGTAGCTTGTCTGAGATCTCGCTGAAGTTAAAGTAGCTAGGACCATTCAATAAAGGTAGTTGTAGGGCTGCTGGTTCTAGAAGATTGTGGCCACCTACCTTATCGCCTACAAGGCTTCCTCCCATAAAACACACATCAGCACCACCGAGTAAGGTCAACATTTCTCCCATCGTATCAGCAATATACACTTCAACATCAGAGGCGATAGGTTGTTGACTTGTTCGAGTGATGGTGTTGAATTCTTGCTGTTTAGCCAGTTCCGTCACTTGGCTGAATCGTTCAGGGTGACGAGGCACAATCATCAGCAAGGTATTTGGATTGTCTTTAAGGAGCTGTTTATGAGCGTCTAAGATAATTTCATCTTCGCCTTGATGAGTGCTGGCTGCTATCCACACACAGCGTTCAAAGCCAATTTGTTCACGTAACGCTTTGCCTTTTGATACTTGTTCAGCTGAAACTTCAATATCAAACTTGATCGACCCAGTCACATGCACAGATGCTTTATCTAACCCTAATCGTATAAAACGCTCAGCATCACTTGGGTATTGGCAAAGTACTTGAGAGAGATTTTTGGCTAAGAGATCAAAAACGGCTTGGAATTTAGCATAACGCTGGCACGAGCGTTCAGATAGGCGAGCGTTGAGTACCGAAATGGGGATTCCAGCTTTCGCGACGCAGTGCAGTGTGTTTGGCCATAACTCGGTTTCCATGATTAGCATCTGTTTAGGCTGAACAGTCTTCAAAAAACCTCGAATACACCAAGAAAAATCAATCGGCATGTAGCGATGCTCGACTAAATCACCGAGTTTTTCTATCTGCTCTGCACCCGTGCTGGTTGTCGTGGTAACGATAATGGCTTGGTTTGGATTGCGTCGCTTCAGTTGCTTTATGATCGGTACGGCGGCAATCGATTCACCAACCGATACTGCGTGAATCCAGATAGGATTCTTACCTTGAGTTTGCGGTGTGATCCCGAAATGTTCTTTCCAACGCTGACCAAAACTTGGCTTTCCA
The DNA here is from genome assembly GCF_041471945.1 of Vibrio sp. 10N.261.51.A4. Lineage (NCBI taxonomy): Bacteria > Pseudomonadati > Pseudomonadota > Gammaproteobacteria > Vibrionales > Vibrionaceae > Vibrio > Vibrio sp. 10N.261.51.A4. The sequence goes on along the minus strand of NZ_JBFRPJ010000026.1, from coordinate 66,956 downwards.
GGTTTGCTCTTATAAAGCCCATACAGCAGTAGCGGAGAAGCTAATGACAATATGAGAGTATAGATAAGTCGTATAAGCATAAGAACAGTGACACCAGAAGGCAAAATCAATATTCAGAAGAGTATTTTCTTCAATCTCGAAAGTAAAGAGCGTTATAATTAAATGCTTAGTTGCGCTTTCAAACGGACATGGTGAATTTTATCTCATCGCTTATGCAAACCGATCAAACCTATCGTTTCTTGCTCTACGTCGAGCAAAATTATTCATTTGCTATTCTTCGCCCATTCTATGATTACGCGAAGCAACTCGGCCATGAGGTTAAGTGGTTGCTTGTTGGTGAAGACGCTTCTGAACATCTTTTACTGGATCAAGAGCAGAGCGTCTCTTTGACAGAAGCTATTGCCTTTAATCCTTCTGCCGTTCTAGTGCCCGGCGATCGTGTTCCAGCGTTTATTCCAGGGTTGAAGGTACAAGTATTTCATGGTTTGAACGAGAGCAAACGTGGGAACTTATACCCTGAACGTGGTCTATTTGATTTGTATTGCACCGAAGGCCATGAAAGAACAAGCTCGCTTGAGCCGCTAGCTAAGCAGCGCGGCTATTTTCAAGTTAAAGAGACCGGGTGGCTGAAGCTCGATAGCTTGTTTAATTATCAAACCAGTGACAAGCATTTTGAAAGACCTCAAATTCTATTCGCTTCCACTTTTTCGCCAAGTTTATCCTGTGCCGAATTGGTTTATGAAGAGCTTAAGCGCTTAAGCAAACTGAGCCAGTGGCAATGGTTAGTCACACTGCACCCTAAAATGAAGCTAGAGACACGAGAGAAATACCAAGCGTTGGAAGGTGATAATCTTCTGTTCTTCGATAATGATCGAGTGATTGAGATGCAGCATCGTGCTGATGTGATGGTATGTGACAACTCATCGATTTTTCAGGAGTTTTTGTTGCTCAATAAGCCTGTTGTTACGGTCAATAATCGAGACCCTCAAACGAGCTTCATTAATATAACCCAAGCGGAACAGTTAGAATCAGCAATTCAACAAGCGATGCTGCCTGATGAAGCAAGAGATAAAGCCATTGCTAATTATGGTCCGTCAATAACGCCATATTTGGACGGTCAATCCTCAGCGAGAGTTCTGAGTGCTATTACGGATGTGCTAGAAAGCGGTTGGCAGGATAAAAAACCAAAAAATTGGATTCGTAACTTTAAAATCCGTAAATCATTAAACTATTGGAAATTCTAGGGCTGAATAATGAGAAAACATACCCTGTCTGTCATTGTTATTACCAAGAATGAAGAAGACCGAATTGAAACTTGCCTAAAATCTGTCGTTGATATTGCCGATGAACTGATTGTTTTAGACAGTGGCTCAACAGATGCAACCGTTGAAATATGCCAAAAATATACAGATAACGTGACAATCACTGATTGGCCTGGCTTTGGTAAGCAAAAGCAGCGAGCGCTAGATAAAGCGACATGTGATTGGGTGCTATCAATTGATGCTGACGAAGCTCTCGATAAAGAGATGAGCGACGCTCTTGTTGAACTATTAAAACAAGATCAAATCAAACACACTGCGTACAAACTGCCTTGGGGAGTGACTCTTTACGGCACGACTCTAAAACATGGCCGCAGTGCTCGCGCAGTATTAAGACTGTTTAAGAGAGAAGGCTCTCGATATACGTTAGACGAGGTTCACGAGACAGTCGTTCCTGAGCAAGGCTCTACAGGTGTATTGAAGGGGTTTCTTCTTCATTACACCCATCGCGATTATGGTCACGGCCTAGATAAAGCAGCGCAGTACGCTTGGCTTGGTTCTCAAAAATATCACCGTAAAGGTAAGAAATCACATGGCCTATTCCTCGCTCTACTACGAGCGATATGGACGTTCTTCTTAGTCTATATTATCCGCCGTGGCTTTATGGATGGCAGTGTCGGTTTCATTATGGCTATGACTTACGCTCAAGTGAATTTCAATAAATATGTTGGCTTGTGGATTCTAGAAAACCGTTCAGAAGACCAAGCCAAATAGGAACCGATAGATGAAAATTTTAGTTTGTGCATCTTACTTACATGCATGGAATAGCTTACGCCCTGAAGCCGCGATCTTTATAGAGCTCGCGCGTCAAGGTCACCAAGTCACTATCATGACCCAAGGTGAGTCTGAGCATGTATCAAAGCTAGAAGAGCATGGTATCCGAGTAGTTGATGGCTATCCGAAACGTAAAATTTGTTTTGACACCATTAAAAAGATTCGCCACGAGCTGAAAACTCATGATTACGACATCTGCTATGCTTTTAACTCAAAGACGATACCTAATGCGGCGTTTGCGTGTATTGGTTTCAACGTTAAATTAGTCGTTTATCGAGGCACTACTGGAGGTTTATATCGACATGATCCAAGTGCTTATCTAACACAGCTACATCCTCGAGTAGATGGCATAGTTTGTGTTTCTGAAGCGGTTCGACAAGATGTGGTGAAGCGTGTTTGGAAGAACAAAGATAACGTTGTTACCATATACAAAGGGCATGAATTGGATTGGTATAAAGTACCACCAACCGAGCGTTCTGAGTTTGGTTTGAATGAAGATGATGTCGTCGCGATTACTGCAGCGCACGTAAGGCCAAGTAAGGGCATCTCTGTCTTACTTGAGTCGACCAAATACATTACTGCACCGAACTTCCATTTGATCTTAGCGGGCAGCGGCTACGAGCCTCATTTTGATGAGATGAAAGCAAGTCCTATGAGTGAGCGTATTCACTACATTGGTCATCGTACTGACATCCCTTCAATCATGTGTATGGCTGATTTTCAAGTTCAGCCATCGATTAGCGGAGAAGGGCTACCACGCACGATTGTCGAAGCGATGGCAAATGGCACAACCTCAGTAGTGACAACTACCGGTGGCGCTCCTGAACTCGTTGTAGATGGCGAGACTGGTTATATTGTCCCGACTGGTGACGCCAAGGCGTTAGGGGTGGCTATGGACAAGCTCGCACAAGATAAGGCAAAGTGCACAACAATGAGTGAAGCGGCTAAGAAGCGCCTAGATGAAAGCTTTAGTTCACGAGTGACAGTGAAGAAGCATTTGGAGTTTTTTGAGAAACTACTAGCCAGGTAGTTAGAAATTAATTTGAATTTAAAATTCTGAGTCTACAGACTAAGAATATAAAAGACATAATAGAGTAGTTGAATATGCTAAATAACAAAACAGTATTAATTACAGGTGGCACAGGTTCATTTGGTAAACAGTTCATTAAAACGATTTTAGAACGTTACCAAGATGTAAAGAAAATCATCATTTTTTCTCGTGATGAACTAAAACAGTTTGAAATCAAGCAACAATACCCAGCTAAGGATTTCCCTCAACTGCGCTTCTTTATTGGCGATGTGCGTGATCGTAATCGTATGATTCAAGCGTGTGAAGATGTTGATGTCATTATCCACGCCGCTGCGATCAAACAAGTAGACACTGCTGAGTACAATCCGACTGAATGTATTCGCACCAATATTGATGGCGCAGAGAATGTGATTAGTGCAGCTCTTGCGTGTGGTGTGAAAGATGTCGTTGCTCTCTCGACCGATAAGGCATGTGCACCAATTAACTTATATGGTGCTACGAAACTTGCATCGGATAAGCTATTTGCCGCTGCGAACAATATTAAAGGCTCAAAAGACATTCGTTTCAGTGTCGTACGTTACGGCAATGTTATGGGCTCTCGTGGTTCAGTTATTCCATTCTTTATGCAGAAAAAAGAAGAAGGTGTACTGCCAATTACACATGAAGAGATGACGCGTTTTAATATTTCTCTTCAAGATGGCGTGAATATGGTCATGTATGCACTTGAAAACCATTTGGGTGGTGAGATCTTTATTCCTAAGATCCCTTCGTACAAAATTCTAGACATCGCTGAAGCTATTGCGCCGGGCATGGCAACGATGGTTGTTGGCATTCGCCCAGGAGAAAAACTTCATGAAGAAATGATCACTGATACTGATTCTCTCAATACGATTGATTTAGGTCGTTATTACGCGATCCTTCCTTCTGTCTCTTTTACATACACAGAAGATGAGTACATGAATCACCATAAGGCTGAGAAAGTGCCTTTTGGTTTTAAATACAACTCAGGCACCAATACTGAGTGGGAAACGATTGAAGGTCTACGTGACCTAATCAAAGAACATGTTGATCCTAAATTTACAGTGTGAGTAGAACAGTGATTCCATACGGCAAGCAAGATATCAGTCAGCAAGACATTGATAGTGTAGTTGATGTCCTTAAATCTGATTTTCTAACTCAGGGGCCACAAGTTCCTGCGTTTGAAAAAGCGTTAACAGAACATACTGGTGCTCAGTATGCGTTAGCAGTGAATAGTGCAACCTCGGCTCTGCATATCGCTTGTTTGGCTTTAGGTTTGGGGGAAGGTGACTGGTTGTGGACAACGCCTGTTACTTTTGTTGCGTCTGCAAACTGTGGTCTTTATTGCGGAGCTAAAGTGGACTTTGTTGATATTGATTCAGCAACTTATAACATGTGCCCTAAAAAGCTAGAGCAAAAGCTAATTACTGCTAAAGCTACAGGAACTCTACCTAAAGTCGTAGTTCCTGTTCACTTATGTGGTCAGCCTTGTGATATGGAATCCATTGCTAAGCTAGCCAAAGAATATGGCTTTAAAGTCATTGAAGATGCTTCTCATGCTATTGGTGGTCAATATCATGAACAACCAATCGGTAATTGTAAGTATTCTGATATTACAGTGTTCAGTTTTCACCCTGTAAAAATTGTCACAACGGCTGAAGGTGGTGCTGCATTAACGAACCAGAAAGAGCTAGCGGATAAAATGGCTCTCTTGCGCAGTCATGGTATTACACGAGATCCTGAAATGATGACGGAAGCTTCTCATGGTGGCTGGTATTACCAACAGGTTGATTTAGGTTTCAACTACCGCATGACAGAACTTCAAGCGGCGTTGGGTGTCACGCAAATGCAACGTCTTGATGAATTTGTTGCGGCGCGCCATGTGTTGTCTAAGCGTTATAATCAAATGTTATCTGAATTACCCTTGGTACTTCCTTATCAACTTGAAAACACATACTCAGGTTTGCATTTATTCGTAATTCGTTTGAAGTTGGATGAGATATCATTAACTCATAAACAAGTGTTTGACGCCCTGCGTGAAAATGGTATCGGTGTTAATTTGCATTACATTCCTGTGCATACTCAGCCATATTACCAAGCTATGGGCTTTACTGAAGGGGAATTCCCTGAGTCAGAACGCTACTATCAAGAAGCCATCTCACTGCCAATGTTCCATGGTATGACGGAAGAACAGCAAAATACCGTTGTTCGTGTAGTAACTGAAATTTTGACAGGTAAATAATGAACGTTGCTATTATTCCTGCACGTGGTGGCAGCAAGCGTATTCCTCGTAAAAATATAAAGCACTTTCATGGCAAACCTATGATCGCTTACTCAATCGAGGCTGCACTTGCTTCGGATTGTTTTGATAAGGTTATTGTCTCTACTGATGATGCTGAGATAGCCGAGGTAGCGATAAAGTATGGTGCTGAAGTGCCATTTTTACGGCCTTCAAATATCTCCGATGACTATGCTACCACTATGGATGTGATACACCATGCAATAACTTGGTGCGCTAATAATGGCTGGGATATTGGTGATGTTTGTTGTTTGTACGCCACTGCTCCGTTTGTTTTACCTGAAGATCTTCAGAAAGGCTACGAGCTACTTAGAGGAAATAGTGTGCAATTTACATTTGGTGCCACATCGTTTCCTTTTCCGATTCAGCGTGCCATTAAGCTTGATGAGCAAGGCTATGTTTCGATGTTTTCGCCTGAGAACGAACAGGTAAGATCACAAGACTTGGAAGAAGCGTATCACGATGCTGGCCAGTTTTATTGGGGTCGTAAAGATGCTTTCCTGAATAAACTATCGGTGTTTTCCAGCCACTCTAAGGCCGTGCTCTTGCCGAGAAAACGCGTTCAAGATATTGATACCCAAGAAGACTGGGAACTGGCCGAATCTCTTTTTTCAGCATTGAGGTTAGGATAAACAATGAAGGTTACCTTCCGAGTAGATGCGTCACTATTTATCGGTAGTGGCCATGTTATGCGCTGTTTGGTGCTTGCTGATGTATTAAAGAGTAAAGGTTTTTCTGTATGCTTTGCATGTTTGCCTCAGCCTGGGAACATGATTACATATATCCGCGATAGAGGCTTTGACATGTTAGAGCTGACTCCCTCTTGCCTACAAATGACTCCCTCCCATAGCGCTGATTATAAAGCTTGGCTTCAACGTAGCGTTGAAGAAGATGCAAATGACTTTCTATCTAAAGTTGATTATTCCGAGTGGGTGATTGTGGATCACTATGCGCTGGACCATGAATGGGAAAGCATCATTATTGGTAAGCTGTCATGCGCTATTTTATCGATTGATGACCTTAACCGTGAACACTGTAGTGATATTATTCTTGACCAAAACCTATGGCCGAACATTTCAAAAAGATATTCGGATTGTTCTGCTACCAAGCTCCTTGGTCCTGAATATGCTCTTTTAAGAGAGAGCTTTTCAACATTGCGGGATTCGCCCCGAGATTCAATATCCAATCAACTCTTAGTTTTTTTTGGTGGAACAGATCCTACAAATGAGTGCGAGAAGTTTATTCTTGCAGCAAATGAGTTTAAGAGGCTCCCGTTTAATACTATTTTGATCACGGGGAGAATCAACCCTCGTTTTGATGCTTTGATAAAGCTTAATCAAAATAGCAATGTTTCTATATACAAAAATTTAGAGAGTTTTGATTTATCTTTAAGTAATAGCAAATATGCAATTGGCGCCTCAGGAGTAAGTAACTGGGAGCGGTTTTGTCTTAGGGTTCCTGCCTCGATAGTTTCCGTAGCGGAGAATCAAGTATTACTTTCAAATTACTTGTCAGATTTAGGGTTTGTTGAATACTTAGGTGAAGGTATAACGACGAGTACCGATACTTATGCAATTGAGCTAGCGCGTTTATGTGAAAGGTGGGATTACATCAAACCTTTTAGTGATTTTGAAGTTGATGGCTTTGGTGCGAATAAGGTCGCTCAAACAATGGAGAGCTTTTGTCGTGAAACAAAGAGTGATTAAATTTAGGCTACTTGAAGAAAGTGATTTAGAAGAAATTCTCGCTTGGAGAAACTCTCCAGATGTTAGAAAAAATATGTACACCTCTCATGAAATCACTATGGATGAGCACAAGTCATGGTTTTCTAGCATGTGCAAGGATAGTTCAAAAGAATATTTTCTAGCAGAGTTAAATGGAGAGCCAGCAGGTGTTGTTGGATTTACTGATATAAATCGAATTCCTGGAATCGCTTCTTGGGCATTCTATGCATCGCCCAATGCGGTAAGAGGCACAGGTTCTTTGATGGAATATCGAGCGCTAGAGCATGCATTTACTGAATTAGATTTGCATAAATTACGCTGTGAGGTTTTAGGTTTTAATCAACCGGTAGTGAAGTTACATTCCAAATTTGGCTTTAAAGTTGAAGGTACTCATCGAGATGCTTTCTTCAATGGGACTGAATATCACGATGTAGTACATTTGGGTATCTTTTCACATGAATGGAAAGGTATTAGAAACCTTATGAAAGATAAATTGAGAGTATACGAAGAGAATGAATAAAAACATATACATCGATAATCGAGAAATTGGTCCAAATTGTCCTCCATATATTATTGCTGAACTTTCTGCTAACCATAATGGCGATATAAACCGTGCTTTTCAGATTATGGAAGAAGCAAAAAAAGCAGGTGCTGATGCGATTAAACTTCAAACCTATACCCATGAAACAATCACTATGGATAGTGACTCGGAAGAGTTTCAAATTCATGGCGGTTTATGGGATGGCCAAACTTTGTATGAGTTGTATAAAGAAGCGCATATGCCTTGGGAATGGCACAAGCCTTTGTTTGAAAAAGCAAAAGAGTTAGGTATTACAATCTTTAGCTCACCTTTTGATTTCACAGCTGTAGACCTATTGGAAGAACTTGACGCTCCCGCATACAAAATAGCATCTTTCGAAGTGGTTGATTTACCTTTGATCAAGCGTGTTGCTCAAACTGGTAAGCCGATGATTATTTCAACCGGAATGGCCAACGAGGAAGAGATTGCAGAAGCAGTAAAAACAGCAAGAGACAATGGGTGTACTGAATTAGTTGTACTGCACTGTGTAAGTGGGTATCCAGCACCAGCTGAACAGTACAATTTAAAAACTATTGCCGATATAGCCCAACGATTCGAAGTCTTGTCAGGCCTTTCTGATCACACGATTGACAATGCTACTGCGGTTGCTTCGGTGACTCTAGGTGCATGTTTGATAGAAAAGCATGTCACGATGGATCGAAACGGTGGTGGCGCAGATGATAGCTTTTCTCTTGAGCCTCATGAGTTAGCTGCATTATGTAAAGACACGAAAACGGCTTGGCAAGCGATGGGGCAAGTGAACTACGAAAGAACAGAAGCTGAAAAAGGTAATGTTAAGTTCCGTCGATCTTTATATGTAGTAAAAGACATAGCGAAAGGTGAATTGTTGGTGCCTGAAAATGTTCGTAGCATCCGACCTGGGTTTGGTTTAGCGCCAAGACACTACGAAGACGTTATAGGAAAAAGAGCTTTATCCAATATAGAAGCAGGAACCCCTTTAGCTTTTGGATTATTTAAATAAAATATTATGTCATTTTAGATAGCTGGATAGAGATTCTCTCTCGAAGGCTATCTTTGTTTATTTCTAATTTACTTATGATATCTACAAAGTTAGACACTTCGCTATCAGGAATTAACTTATATATGTTACAATACTCTTCCATACCGATACCCGCTGAAGAGTTAATTGATATTATGTTAACAGTGTCTGTACTAGATAGTAAATAAAGCTCTAAAGGCTGTTTGTTCGATAAGAAAGTTATCCCTCTTTCTTTGAAAGACAAATAATCTAATTCATTTTCTTTCGGATGTAATTTTAAAACTGGTTCAAATCCTTTACTTCTACTTTTCGATATTATCAAATCATAAATTTCATGAAAGAAACCGTTATCAATAAGCTTTCCCTTCAGTTTATTGAATGTTGGCTGCGTTGCAATAATTAGTGTTTTCCTATTTAAAATATGAGAACTATCAAACTTGAAGCAGCGTTGAATATTTAAAATATTCGTTTTGTTTTCAGATAAAACTAGTTTTTTACCTTTACTTATTACAGATCTAGGTAGTTTTTCTGGATGTATCGCATAAATATAATTACATTGTTTTCTCTCGCCAAACACATAGCGCTTCGGGTTTTTATTTGAGAGTAAGCGAAGGAGTTGTTTCGGTTTAGAGTCTATTTTGTGTTCAACATAATTGCCCATACCATCTTCAATCATTGAGTACGATGCCGATAGTAGTCTAAATAATCTAGACATTTTGTTATTGTCATTATATAGAAATAGGGTGTTGATTGTGCTATCAACATTCAAATTACCATCGTATTTTTTAAATAACATTATGAGGTAAGATTTTAAATTATCAGGTATGGACCAACCACGTAATGCACAGAATAAGAGGTATTTTCCTTTAAAACCACTTTCCTTCATATACATTACTAGCTGCTTTCTACTAACCAGGACTAGCTCAATATTATCTGGCAATTGTTCGCAACTTAAGCTTTTAGGGTCAACGTGTTGATAATCATAGAAAAAAATTATCATTGAAGATGTGGCACTACCTTGTGATTTATACAGACTAAAAAGTAGATGTCTTACGGTAGAGCAAATATATAGGTCCTTATTTTTCATCTTCCTCCCCTAACTTTACTAGACATAGCTGAACTCAAAATAATACTAGTCCAGACTAGATAAAAAATTGTTCCGGAATTGTGATTGAAAAAAGCTTGCGTGAGGCAATAACCAACCATAAGTATAACGCTTACTATTCCAAGTAGACTAAAGTTCTTAGCATTTTCACAAGACGATGAGCTGTTCAATATCTTAAAGAAAAGGAACAAGGGTACTAAAAATATAGCTATTAAAGCACTTAGTCCTATTATCCCTGTAACCGAAGCTGCCTCTAGAAATTGATTATGCTCATGGTAAGTCATTCGAGATACTTGCTTATCTATAATGCCAGCATCACCTAATGATTTTCTTTTTTCGAGTCTTCCATCAGTGCCAGCACCCACTAATGGGTTTTCTAAAAAAGTGATTGATGCACTTTTCCATAAGTTGAGTCGAATCCCCACTGAGGTAAAGGCATTGGTGCTTGAGTTGTACTGGCTGTAATCACTGATAGCTTCATTGACTCGAGAGGTAACAGTATCATTAGTACTAAGAGTAGCAACTGCAAGTGATATTGAAAAAAGAGTTAATAGGATAACTTTGATACGGAACAAGTTGAACTTGTAGTGGATAATTACAAGCGTAGCAACAGGAACGAGTAACCAAGAGCCTCTACTTTCAGATTGCAAACTGGCCCAAGATGCCAAGGCGAATGCAATCAAAGACATGATGGAGAATAGATAGTTCTTCTTTTTGATTTCCAATAACGCTATAGCTAGACTAGACATAGCAAATGTGGTGACCATGCCACCCGTCTGAATCTGCATGTAACCTTCAAACCAAAGGTTAGGAATACGCCCATCAAATGCTCTTAGTTCGGGATAATTTTGTAAAAAGTATAGGGCAACTACCGCTGAACAAATTGAGGCTATATTTATCCCGACAGCGAGGCTCCTCCATGATGGTGGGTAGCGCAGTAGTGCAATAAAAATAGGAATAGTGAGCAGCGCTCTACTCGGCTTGTCTATAAAGCTCCACTTCTCACCATGGATAAGCTTTAATACGACAAAAGAGATGAAATAATAGCAAAGTGTATATAAAAAAAGCTTTTCCTCAGAGCTTAATTGAGGTTTATTCTTATTAATAAATAAGCTAGCAATACAAGCGAGCAGTAAGAGAATACTTGAGTAGTTGTATCCCGAGCCATAAGCAATGCATATAACAGGAAAGCAAGCAGCAAAAAAGGGTACTGTTTTTGTCTTAGAAAAATGAGTAGAGGACATTGAATTGTGGTTAATTACTATAAGGGTTTACATTACTTTCAGGACGAGTCTTAAGCAGCCTTAAGATCCACATATATTGCTCTGGGTTTTTGCTCACGTAATTTTCAATACATTGGTTCATCATACGTGCGTCCTCTTCTTCGCTTCCTGTTGGGAAGGGTAGAGCAGGGTAGAAGTCCAGGGCGTATTGGCCTGTACTGCTATCGTATTGAGCAAACAAGGGCACAATTTTAGCTTTACTTAGTTTTGATAGGCGACCAAGGCCTGAAATAGTTGCTTTTTGAGTCGCGAAAAAGTCAACGAAGACACTGTGCTCACGGCCAAGATCTTCATCAGGGAGGTAGTAACCCAGGTACCCATCACGTACCGACTTGATGAAAGGTTTGATACCACCGCTGCGATCATAAACACGACCGCCGTATTGCACGCGCTGTCGGTGCATTAGCCAGTCACTGAGTTTGTTTTTTTGTGCTTTCGCCATCGCAGATACAGGTAAATTGCGTGAAGCTAATAATACCGCTGGGATATCGATAGCCCATGTGTGTGGCACCAGCAAGATCACATTCTCGCCACTGTCTGTAATATCGGTTAGGTTGCTCAGGCCGTTTATCGCAGTGTTATTCTCTAGCCAAGTTTTACTCTTGAGTGTCAGTGAAGCAAATCCCATCAAAAATGAGATGGAAGTAACGTATGACTGATAGAGAGTTTCTTCGCGCTCTTCGATAGATTGCTCAGGGAAACACATCTCAAGGTTAACTCGAGCCCGGCGGTTAGCCTTATTCTTAATTTTTACAGCTTGCTTAGCCATAAACTTAGCTAATGCTAAACGAATGCTGTTAGGTAAGAAGCAGACTAAAGACGATAACAAAACAGCAATCCAAGTTCCCCAGTATTTAGGTGCTAGAAAACCCCATTCAAACTCAGGGTTGTAAGCTTTTGGATCAAAATCATTGCGTTGTGTGGTCATTCATTCACTACATTATTTAAATCAGAGAGTTAACTTAATATCGGTCACTCTGGGAATGATTATATTCGTTAGACATTCCCAATAATACACGCTAAAAGTAGGGTGTATTATTGGTCCTAATCTGAAATATACCGTTAAGCGTTTACGATCTTCATGTACTCAGCAACGCCATCGGCTACTGCTTTAAACTCGATATCGCAACCTGTACCGCGAAGCTTCGTTAGGTCTGCTTGAGTGAATTCCTGGTAAGCGCCTTTTAAATGCTCAGGGAAAGGAATCGTTTCGATTTCGCCTTTACCATGGTGCTTGATAACTGCCTTGGCGACTTCTTCAAACGACTCAGCATTGCCAGTACCTAGATTAAAGAGGCCAGATACCCCATTCTCTAAGAACCACAAGTTTACAGCCGCGACATCACCCACATACACAAAATCACGCTTAAAGGTTTCGCTACCTGCGAACAATTTCGGGTTTTCACCGGCATTCATTTGGTTGTTTAGGTGGAAAGCGACAGAGGCCATGCTGCCTTTGTGTTGCTCGCGTGGACCATAAACATTGAAGTAACGGAACCCTACGATTTGCGAAAGCGTTTCGTTGTGTGCTGCTGCATCCGCGGTTAAGCGACGAACGTAGTTATCAAATTGTTGTTTTGAATAGCCGTAGACATTCAATGCACCTTCGTACTCTCGTTCTTCAATGAAAGTGTCGGTCTCACCGTAAGTTGCAGCTGAAGAGGCATACAAGAAAGGAATTTCACGTTCAACACAGTAATGAAGTAGCTCTTTTGAGTATTCATAGTTGTTGAGCATCATGTATTTGCCATCCCACTCAGTGGTAGCAGAGCATGCTCCTTCATGGAAAACAGCTTCAATATGACCAAAATCATCACCGGCCATGACTTGAGTTAGGAAGTCATCACGATCCATGTAATCCGTGATGTCTAGGTCTACAAGGTTCTTAAATTTCTTACCATCTTTTAAGTTGTCGACGACTAGAATATCGTTGTGGCCCGCTTCATTAAGCGCCTTAACAATATTGCTGCCAATCATGCCAGCACCACCCGTTACGATAATCATAATTTTCTAACTCTTTTGAATACAAAACTGTCACGAGTATAGCAAGGAATGGATAAAGCGGGCTAGTGGAATAATTCCCCAACCAGAGTATGATACGGCAAGCTAAGTTATAAATTATGTTGAGTTAATTACTCAAAACTATAGGTATTATCATGAAGATTGCAGTAGCCGGTACAGGGTATGTGGGTCTGTCAAACGCTATGCTTTTGGCACAACATCATGAAGTCATTGCGGTAGATATCATCGATGAAAAAGTGGCAATGCTAAACAATAAGCAGTCACCGATTGTAGACAATGAGATTGAGCACTTTCTATCAAATAAGACGCTGAACTTCATGGCAACAACGGATAAAGCCGCTTACAAAAATGCTGAATTTGTCATCATTGCTACACCTACCGATTATGACCCTAAAAACAATTATTTTGATACCAGCTCTGTAGAATCTGTCATCAAAGACGTCATGGAGATCAATCCTGATGCGGTGATGGTTATTAAATCAACGGTGCCGGTTGGCTATACCGAGCGTATTAAGCAAGAGCTGAACTGCGAAAACGTCATGTTCTCACCGGAGTTTTTGCGTGAAGGCAAGGCCCTGTACGATAATCTACACCCATCACGTATTATCGTTGGTGAATGTTCTGAACGCGCTAAAGTGTTTGCGAATCTTCTTGTGGAAGGTGCGGAAAAAGAAAACATCGACGTACTGTTTACTCACTCAACGGAAGCAGAAGCAGTAAAGTTATTCTCAAATACTTATCTAGCGATGCGAGTTTCTTATTTCAATGAGCTTGATTCTTACGCGGAAGCGCATGGCTTGGATTCTCGTCAGATCATAGAAGGTGTTGGCTTAGACCCTCGTATCGGCAATCATTACAACAACCCTTCATTTGGTTACGGTGGTTACTGCTTACCAAAAGACACCAAGCAACTATTAGCAAACTATCAAGATGTACCAAACAACATTGTGGGTGCGATTGTTGATGCAAACCGTACCCGAAAAGACTTCATTGCGGATTCAATTATTAAGCGCTCGCCTAAAATTGTCGGTATTTATCGTTTGATCATGAAGGCGGGCTCTGACAATTTCCGTGCTTCTTCCATCCAAGGGATCATGAAGCGTTTAAAAGCCAAAGGCATCGAAGTCGTCGTGTTTGAACCGGTATTGAAAGAAGAGCACTTCTTTAACTCGAAAGTCTATTCTGATCTTGCTGAGTTCAAAGCGGTGTCCGATGTGATTGTTTCTAATCGAATGGTAGAAGAGATCGCAGACGTTGCAGATAAAGTGTACACACGAGATCTGTTTGGCAGTGATTGATTCGGCTCTATTTTAGCTAATGCTAATTAGACCAGATGTTAACAGCTCGATCTATCCGTTTAGTGGCGATATACTGAACCCCTAAACGGATAGGGATACTAATAACTAATGAAAACACGTGACAAGATTGTTTACGCTGCTCTAGAGCTTTTTAATGAGCACGGTGAGCGTAGTATTACGACCAATCATATTGCTGAGCATATCGAGATTAGCCCTGGTAACCTCTACTACCATTTCCGCAACAAGCAAGAAATTGTCCGTGACATCTTTACTCTCTATTCGACAGAGTTACTTGAAAGGTTCACACCGATTCAAGGCCAACAAGAAAGCCTGACGTTACTAAAGACTTACTTAGATTCTATCTTCACACTGATGTGGAAGTACCGATTCTTCTATGCGAATCTGCCTGAAATATTGTCACGTGATGAAAAACTCCACCTTGATTACATGGCCGTACAAGAAAAGCTGCAAACGAATCTTGTCGATATCATGCGAGCCTTCGTTGAGTTGAACCTGCTCAAAGCAACGGATACGGAAATGAAATCGATGGTCACTTCTCTTCACTTGATCGCATCGGGTTGGTTGGCGTATCAGTCTGCGATGTCTCCAAAAGCCCAAATTACAGAGCAAGTGGTACATCAAGGGATGCTACAGATGATAGCGACTGTGAAGCCTATTGCGACTGCCCAAGGTTTTGAGCAGCTGACACTGTTGGAAGATGGTGTAAGGGCGTTGAACTCTAAGTAGAAAGATACAAGTAAGCGGTATACGGGATTCGAAGAAAGATACTCGCATCCCGTATCTGCTCTTTATCGAACTAACCAACTCTTCGGGTTTTGGGCTTGGCTGTTTCTGCGAATCTCAAAGTACAGTGAAGGGCGCGTTTGGCCGCCAGTGTCACCAGCAAGCGCAATCGCTTCGCCAGCTTTAACCTTGTCACCTTCTTTCTTTAAAAGTGCTTGGTTAAAGCCGTAGAGCGTCATATCACCTTTACCGTGGTCAAGTAGCACCACTAATCCATAGCCACGCAGATACTCTGCAAATACCACCGTGCCAGAGTAAACCGATTTTACCTGCTGACCGTACTTGGCGTTTATCACCATGCCTTTCCAGTTAATTTGCCCCGTTTGGCGTGAGCCGTAGTTATGCAGAACTTTGTTTTTGATTGGCCAAGGCAGTTTGCCTTTACGTTTGGCTAACCCATCCATAGGGATTGCATTACGTCTCTCGCGAGCAGCTTTTTCCGCTTTCGCTATTTCAGCTTTTAGGCGAGTTTCATTTCGCTGAAGCTCTGCCAAGTAATTTTTATCACCCGAGATGTTTTTCTTGATGCTGCCAACGGTTTTCTTACGCTGAGTTTGAGTCTTAGATAGCTTGTCGCGCTTGGTGGTTTGCTGTTTTAGCAGTGTTGCTATCTGTTCTTGCTCAAGTTGACGCTGTTTGTGGCTTTCTTCTAATTCAAGTTGCGTCTGTTCAATCGTTTTGATTGTTGCGGAGCGCGCTTTGGCAAGGTGTTGGTAATAGTGACTGATGCGATCTTCTTCCACGCCAGTGTTGAGGATGTGAGAAGACGCTTTAGCTCGACTTGTCATGTAGTAAGTCTGAATCAGTTGTTCTAACTTGTCGGTATGGATTTTTTTCTGAGCCGTAAGCGCTTTAATCTTGGTGTCTAAGTTGGCAAGATTTGCATTGGCCGTATTGAGTTGCTTTTTACTGTCTAGAATCGCCTTTTCAAGCGACACAATCGACAGCTCTTGTTTCTTGAGGTTTGCCTGTAGGCTATCGAGTTTTTTTTGCTGTGAGGAAAGGTTTTTTTGTTGGCGAGATATTTCGCTCGATACGCCTTTCAGTTCCCCCTGAGAGGCGGCAAATGACGATGTAGATAACAGAGCAACACAAAGGCTGGTAGATATCAGAAGAGTCCGGCTAATGGCTCGAATTTGTTTCATCATTATCGTCATTTAATTGTATTCATCTGCTCTTGATTTTTCGAATTTCGCTGAATCGAATCCCGAATCTGCTCTTAAATCCCATCACCATGGATGAAGTTCTGAGAACGCCCGTTGAACCCTTGATCCATATCTAAAGAGGGTTTGTCTGTTTTCGGTTTACCGACAATTTTTGCAGGAACCCCAGCGACTGTCGTATGAGGTGGAACTGCCTGAAGAACCACAGAGCAAGAACCAATTTTCGCGCCTTCACCCACTTCAATGTTGCCGAGTATTTTAGCGCCGGCACCAATCATTACGCCTTCGCGGATTTTAGGGTGACGATCGCCACCTTCTTTACCTGTACCACCAAGGGTCACGTCTTGAAGAATCGATACATCATTTTCAACGACGGCTGTTTCACCAATTACAATGCCTGTCGCGTGGTCGAGCATGATCGCTTTACCGATACGAGCTGCAGGGTGAATATCCACTTGGCAAGCAACAGAGATTTGGTTTTGTAGGTAAGTGGCAAGTGCGATACGGCCTTGTTTCCACAGCCAGTTAGCTACTCGGTAACCTTGCAGAGCGTGGTAGCCTTTCAGATAAAGCAGAGGCATCGAGTACATCTCGACCGCAGGATCTCGATTTACCGTTGCGCAGATATCACAAGCGGCAGCATCAATAATCGATTGATCTTGCTTGAATGCTTGTTCAACCACTTCACGTACTGCCATTGCTGGCATTGAAGCCGTCTTTAGCTTGTTTGCTAGGATGTAGCTAAGGGCTGCACCTAAACTTTCATGGTTGATGATCGTGGCATGATAAAAACTCGCAAGCATAGGTTCTTGCTCCGACTGCTGTCGAGCTTCCTTCACAATGCATTGCCAAACTTTTTGTTGTTCACAGTGTTTCATTTTACCATCCATTCCTTTAAACCAGATACGTGTAGCGAGATGAGAGATGCGAAGAGCGACAAGAACAGATTAGAGTAGCGAGGTGCGAGTAACGAAAAGCAGCCTTTTTTAAGCGCTCAATCTGCTTTTACTCTTTTCGCATCTCGTTTACTCGAATCTCGTATCTGCTCTTCTATCTTTCTGACTTCTTGTCTCGTGCAAGTAGATCTTGTGCTGCCAAGTGTGCATCTTTCCCTTGATACAACACTTGATAAATTTGTTCAACAATTGGCATCTCAACGCCCATGCGTTCTGATAATAACCAAACTTCTTTGGTGTTGCGGTAACCTTCAACGACTTGGCCAATTTCTTCTTGTGCAGTATCCACATCTTTGCCTGCGCCAAGTGCCAAACCAAAGCGACGGTTGCGTGATTGGTTATCAGTACAGGTGAGTACTAGGTCGCCTAATCCAGCCATGCCCATGAAGGTTTCTGGTTGCGCACCAAGAGCTGCACCTAAGCGGCTCATCTCAGCTAAACCGCGAGTGATAAGTGCGGTACGTGCATTAGCACCAAAGCCAATACCATCCGACATGCCTGCGCCAATTGCGATAACATTCTTCACTGCGCCGCCAAGTTGCATACCAATGAAATCTGAGTTTGCGTATACGCGGAATGTTTTGCCGCAATGAATCTTCTCTTGTAGTTCTTCTAGGAAAACTTCATCAGGTGAAGCGACAGAGATAGCCGTTGGCATACCCATCGCTAACTCTTTGGCGAAGGTTGGTCCTGATAGAACGGCCAGTGAATAACCATCACCAAGCACATCGTGCGCGACATCTTTAAGCAGGCGGCCTGTTTCTGGCTCTAAGCCTTTGGTTGCCCAACAGATGCGAGAGTTCTCTGTTAAGTGAGGCTTAAGGCTATTTAAAACGATACCAAACACGTGGCTTGGAACGACAACCAAAAGATCTCGGCTTGAAGTCACGGCTTTTTCTATATCTGACTCAATAATTAAGCTGTCTGGGAAAGCGATATTGGGTAGAAACTCATTGTTCGCACGCTCTGATTCAAGGCGATTCATATGAACAGGATCATGTCCCCAAAGAACAACATTGGCACCGTTACGCGCTAGAGAGATCGCTAAAGATGTCCCATAAGAACCTGCGCCTATCACTGTCATCGCAATGTCTTTACCGTAAGCGCTATCTTTACCGTAAGCGGCTTTCGCGTGAGTCGGGCGAGTTGTTTCTGTCATGCTTCCACCTAAAAATAATGAGGGAAATCGAAGAGTTCTTGAGATGTTTTCTAAATTATGAAGAAAAAGCTCTCTATCAAAATACAGTGTAAATAAAAAATGCACATCGCAGAAGCTGCGATGTGCATTTAAAAGCTAAGCTTCTTATAACATAAGCTATTTAAGCGTTCGTTAGAGTTAAGTTCTACTGTGAGACTTAAGCCTGTTCGCCTTCAGCTTGTTGCGCTTGGCTTTGTAGGTAGTTCATGAACAAAGCATCAAAGTTTACTGGTGCAAGGTTCAGTTGTGGGAACGTACCTTTAACGACTAGGCTAGAAATCGTTTCACGAGCGTATGGGAATAGGATGTTCGGGCAGAATGCACCTAGGCAATGAGCCAGTTGGCCAGCTTCCATTTCGCTTGCTGAGAAGATGCCACCTTGTTGAACTTCACAAAGGAATGCAGTGTCTTCAGCGTTCTTAACCGTAACCGTTAGACGTAGGATGACTTCGTACACGCCTTCGCCAAGCTCACGGCTTTGAGTGTCTAGGTCCAGTTTTACATCTGGGTTCCACTCTTTTTGAAACATGTCTGGAGAGTTTGGCGCTTCGAAAGATACGTCTTTTAGGAAGATACGTTGGATTGCGAAGTTTTGTTGTGCGTCTTGTTGTGCTGCTTCAGCCATTTTCTTGTCCTTAAAAATTTTAAATTAGACTCTGTTCATTATATTTATCGAACAAAGCCTTAAAGTCATATTCGTGTAATCAGGTCAGCTTACTGCTTGTCGTTAACGGCTGTTGTCTTTAAAGGCTTTTCACCTTTAACGACTTCTTGCCTTTAACCTATTTCTTACCTTTAACCAAAGGTAAGTTAGCTTCGCTCCAAGCCACTAAGCCGCTTTTCAGTACGCTTACGTTTTCGAAACCTGCTTTAACCAGTAGGTTAGCGCTTTCTTGAGCAGTTTGACCTGTCTTGCATACTACGATGATTGGGTCTGCTTTGTGGCTTTCAAGGCTACCAAAGCTATTTGCTTTGATGTCTGACGGCAAAATGTGAACTGCGTCCGTAATATGGCCCTTTTTGAACTCATCTTTAGTACGAATATCAACCACAACACCGTTTTCACGGTTAATCATGTGTGTGGTTTGCGCTGCCGTAATCTCTTTGTAGGCTGCGTTTGATGTTTTGATAACGTTCGCAATGATGGCAACAACCAAGCCGATCCATACGATGGCTAAAATCATATTCTCTTGAACAAATGGAACTAACTCTTGCATATCTTGAACTCTTATTCGTTATTGGGCGAAAAACTATAGGGTAGGAGTATAGCGAGATTTAGGGTTCGGTGTATAGGGCGATTGACAAGACTTACAAGCTGAAATTAATTCACATTGGTTGCTTATTGAGATCAATGTCAGAGGGGGAAGAAGCAGCAAAAAATTTTGCTTCCTAAAGTTACATTAGGGATAATGTTTGGAATTATAAGCCTTCATTTTTATGCGTAGTGTGATTTCGCCCCAACATCAAAGGGCGGTAGCATGCTTTTTTCTGAGATGGCTATCAGTTTAAAGTGTTTGGAGTTAATTAAATGTTTGATGCTGCTAAAGAAAAATGTTTTTTTGAAATGGATAATACCATTCAAAATTTTGCTTGGGGTAGTAAGTCTTCGTTCAATCAGTTATTTGATATCGATAATTTTAATAATGAGCCGCAAGCAGAAATGTGGATGGGCGCTCACCCAAATGGATGCTCGAAAGTTAAAAGTGGCGATTCTACAGTATTATTGTCTCGCTTGATTGAATCTCATAAAGAGGAATTCTTATCTGCGCAGATAAGCGAGAGATTTGGAGAGTTGCCATATTTATTTAAAATTCTTGCGGCTGAAAATGCCCTGTCTGTTCAAGTTCATCCAAGCAAAGAGGAAGCTGAGCTTGGTTTCCAGAAAGAAGAGCAAGCTGAGGTTCCTCTTTCTGCTCCTTACCGAAATTATAGAGATTCAAATCATAAGCCTGAACTTGTATATGCGCTAACTCCTTATTTGGCTATGAATGGTTTTCGAGCAGTTCCTGAGATCATTTCACTATTTTCAAATGTTGGAATCCCACAGTTAAGTGAGATGCTTGAACTCCTAAATGCTAATCCTTCTTCTGAGGGGCTTCGTGAATTTTTTGTAGGTATCCTCTCGTTGGAAGGAGAAAACAAAGTTGAAGCAGTCGACTCGTTAATCTCTAAAGTTAAAGATAATGTAACCCAAGAACTGTCTTCACTAATTTTAACCCTGTCAGAACAGTATCCCGGTGATATTGGGTTGTTTACCCCATTAATGCTTAATGTCATTACTTTAGAGCCTGGAGAGGCAATGTATTTAGATGCCAGAACGCCTCATGCTTATCTAAAGGGAACTGCATTAGAAGTTATGGCCAATTCTGATAATGTACTTAGAGCAGGTTTAACACCTAAACATATTGATGTTCAAGAGCTTGCTAGTTGTACTCTTTTTGAAGAGAAGCCATTTGATACGCTAAAGTTAGCACCTTCAGTTAATAACGGTGTTTTAACTTACCCAATTCCAGTTCCTGATTTCAGGTTCTCGGTTTATAAAAAACCAAATAATGAGCGTATTAAACCTGAAAGTGCCGAAATTTTGCTGCCGTTGGACGCTGAATTGACGTTAACTCATGACTCTGGTGAGGTTGTGACGTTGAAAAAAGGAAAGTCAGTTTTCATACCAGCTTATGTCGATGAGTATCGTATATCTTCGAAAGGAAATGTAGCTAAAGCTCACTGTTAACCCTGCGTATAACAACCAAATGTTAAGTGGTTTGGCGCTGGTTTGAAACTATTTATTCTTGTCCCCTTGCTTTACTACAAAATAGGGGGGACCAAAGTATTGATTATAAATTAAAGAAGAAAAATTATGTTTATACCTGTCATTATGGCTGGGGGTTCTGGCTCTCGTTTATGGCCCCTGTCGCGTTCAGCGTTCCCAAAGCAATTTTTAGCGCTAGATAATCACAATTCATTAACGATGTTGCAGTCCACCTTAGATCGAATTAGTGGTATGTCGGCTTCTGAAGCAATCATTATTTCTAATGAAGACCATCGTTTTGTGGTTGCTGAGCAGCTTCGTACTTTTGGTCAGGAAGCTCGTATTATATTGGAACCTGCAGGGCGAAATACTGCTCCGGCTATTGCATTGGCTGCAATGCAAGCGATAGCGCATGGCGATGATCCTGTGATGCTAGTTTTAGCCGCTGACCATATAGTGCAAGATACGGAAGCGTTCCAAGACTCAATTCGTAAAGCTCAAGTTGTCGCTGATGCTGGTAAGTTAGCAACCTTCGGTATAGTACCAACTGCACCAGAAACGGGTTATGGCTATATTAAGCGAGGCTCTCAAGAAGGCGATTCGGCTTACGTTGTAGAGCAATTTGTTGAAAAGCCTCAATTGGAAGTCGCGGAGCAATATGTAGCAAGTGGAGAGTACTACTGGAATAGCGGATGCTTTATGTTCAAAGCGAGTGTCTTTCTAGAAGAGCTTAAGAAATACTCACCAGAAATTCATGAGTGTTGTTCAAAAGCAACGAATGGCACAACAGAAGATATGGACTTCATTCGCGTCGATAAGAGCGAGTTCTTAAAGTGCCCAGATGATTCTGTTGATTATGCTGTAATGGAACGCACCGATAAGACTGTAGTTGTTCCTATGGATGCAGGCTGGAGTGACGTTGGCTCATGGTCAGCGTTATGGGAAGTTTCAGAGAAGGATAGCTCTGGAAACGTGATTCATGGAGATGCGATAACAGAGGACACTGAAGGGTGTTATATTTACGCTCCGAATAAGCTGGTAGCTTCGGTTGGAGTAAAAGACATCGTTGTCGTTGAAACTAAAGATGCAGTCTTGGTCGCACACAAAGATAATGTTCAACAAGTGAAGAAAATTGTTGAGCATTTAAAGGCTGAAAATCGGGCTGAATTCAGAGAGCATAGAGAGGTTTATCGTCCTTGGGGTAAATCTGATGCAATTGATGGCGGTGAGCGCTACAAGGTAAATCGTATTACCGTACAGCCAGGTAAAAAACAATCACTCCAAATGCACTATCATCGAGCTGAGCACTGGGTCGTAGTTTCAGGTACCGCCAAAGTAAGTAGCAATGGCAAAGAGCAAATTATCTCTGAAAATCAATCACTCTACATTCCAGTTGGTGTAAGCCATATGGTTGAAAATCCCGGTAAAATACCACTCGAGCTTATAGAAATACAATCAGGTTCATACCTAAACGAAGACGACGTAGTACGTTTAGAGGAAAGTAAATAATGACAAAGTTAACATGCTTCAAAGCTTATGATATTCGCGGTCAACTAGGCTCCGAACTCGATAATGATATCGCGTACCGAATTGGACGAGCTTACGGTCAGTTTTTAAAAAGTGAAAGTGCTGATGAGAAAACCATTGTTGTTGGCGGAGATGTTCGTCTAACAAGTGAAGAACTGAAACTCTCTTTAGCTAACGGTTTGATGGATGCGGGTGTTCACGTTTTGGATATTGGCTTATCTGGCACGGAAGAAATCTATTTTGCTACTTTTCATTTAGGCGTTGATGGCGGTGTAGAGGTTACAGCGAGTCATAATCCGATGGACTACAATGGTATGAAGCTTGTTCGTGAAGGAGCAAGACCAATTAGCGGTGATACCGGGTTACGAGATATTCAAACGTTAGCAGAAAACAATGATTTTATTGACGTTGATGTTAAAGGTACCTACAAGCAAATTAATGTTTTGAAAGAGTACACAGATCATTTGATGGGCTACATTACGCCAGCGAATATTAAACCGATGAAATTGGTGATCAACTCTGGTAATGGCGCTGCAGGCCACGTGATTGATGCTCTTGAAGAGCGTTTTCAAGCTATGAATATACCATTGGAGCTTATCAAAGTTCACCATGAGGAAAACGGCAACTTTCCTAACGGAATCCCAAATCCACTATTGCCAGAATGTCGTGCAGATACTGCAAATGCGGTAAAAGAACATAAGGCTGATATGGGGATTGCCTTTGATGGTGATTTTGATCGCTGCTTTTTGTTTGATGAAAATGGCGATTTTATCGAAGGTTACTACATTGTCGGCTTACTAGCGGAAGCCTTTTTGCAAAAAGAAAAAGGCGCGAAAATCATTCATGACCCACGCTTATCTTGGAACACGATTGACGTAGTTACTAAAGCCGGCGGTATTCCTGTTATGTCGAAAACAGGTCACGCTTTTATCAAAGAGCGTATGCGTAAAGAGGATGCCATTTATGGCGGCGAGATGAGTGCACATCACTATTTTCGTGATTTTGCCTACTGTGATTCAGGTATGATTCCTTGGTTGCTAGTAACTGAGTTATTGTCAGTTAAAAGCATGAAGTTATCCGAAACGGTTTCAGAACGTATTAGTGCATACCCTTCATCTGGTGAAATTAACTCTAAGCTACAAAATCCAAAAGAATCAATTTCTAAGGTTTTAGATATGTACAAGTCTGAAGCCTTAGTTTTTGATGAGACGGATGGAATTAGTTTAGAGTTCGCTGATTGGCGCTTTAATTTACGTTCTTCAAATACTGAGCCTGTTGTTAGGTTGAATGTGGAGTCTCGCGCAGACATTGCGTTGATGGAAGAGAGAACTAAAGCCATTCTTTCTATTTTGTGTGGCAAGTAAAGTGTCACAATACACATCTAAGAGGTGTAATCCTCTTAGATGAAATCTGCAGAATTATAAGGTAATAACTAGATGAAAAGAGTGCTACTCCCTTTGTGGGTGTACCGATACTTTATACTGTCGTCAATTCGTACTGAATTTCGTTCGCGCTTTGCGCGAAGCAAACTTGGTGGATTGTGGATGGTTCTTAATCCCCTCGCAATGGTACTTGTTTATGCGTTGATCTTATCGCAAATCATGACAGCCAAATTACCAGAAGTCTCTACGCAATATGCGTATCCAATTTATATTCTTTCTGGTGTTATAGGTTGGACGCTATTCTCAGAAGTATTAAGCCGCTGCCTTACGGTTTTTATCGATAATGGTAATTTATTGAAAAAGATGTCTTTCCCAAAGTTAGCTCTCCCTCTTATCGTAATAGGCAGTGGGTTAGTTAACTTTATCTTAATGTTTATTACCATGTTTGTGGTATTTGGCTTTTTGGGTCACCTTCCTTTTCATGCACTTCACTGGGTACCTTTGCTTGTTTTTATCACTTTGGGCTTAGCCGCAGGTATCGGGCTGTTTTTTGGTGTATTGAACGTATTTATGCGTGATGTAGGGCAGATCCTAAATGTCATATTGCAATTTTGGTTCTGGCTAACGCCTATTGTCTATATGTTAACGATTGTGCCAGAAAAGAATCATTGGATAATGATGTTAAACCCAATGACAGGGTTAACTATGGGCTATCACAATGTACTGCTGTACGACAAAGCACCAGACCTTGGTTTGCTTGTGTATCCGAGTGCATTTGCTGGCGTCAGCTTGATTCTAGCTATGGTGATGTTCAAAAAGGCAAGTGAAGAAATGGCGGATGTGTTATGAGCAGTGTTTTAGACGTTAAAAATGTTGGTAAGTCATTTAAAGAATATCGCTCGGAACTTCAAAGGATCTCATCATGGTTTGGTCTAAACCCAAAGCCTGTTGAAGAGCATATCATTCTTAAAAATATTAATTTCTCACTTGCCCCAGGTGAGGCAGTCGGAATTGTCGGCCAGAACGGTGCTGGCAAAAGCACTTTATTAAAAATGATTACGGGTACACTTAAACCTTCCTCAGGCAGCATCCATGTTGCAGGGCGTATATCTGCTATTTTAGAGCTAGGGATGGGTTTTCACCCCGATTTAACGGGTCGACAAAATGTTTACCATTCCGCTGGTTTAATGGGATATAGCCAAGAGCAAATTGATGCAGTAATCGATGAACTTGAAGCCTTTGCAGAAATTGGAGAGTACTTTGACCAACCCGTTCGCACTTACTCTAGTGGTATGCAAATGCGTGTTGCTTTTGGAGTTGTCACAGCACATAGGCCTGAGATTCTCATTGTTGATGAAGCGCTTTCCGTAGGAGACTCATACTTTCAACATAAGAGTCTAAACCGTATACGAGAATTTCAAAAGCAAGGTACGACCCTACTTTTCGTATCACATGATCGAGGCGCCATTCAAGCAATATGTGACAGAGCAATCCTGATTGAAAAAGGTGTTGTAATAAGAGATGGTAACCCCGAAGAGGTTATGGACTTGTACAACGCGTTGATCGCTGATAAAGAGAACAATAAGGTTGAGCAAAGCACTAATGACGATGGTAAGGTGCAAACTATTTCGGGAACAAAAGAGGCTACTGTTACTAAAATAGGAATATATGACAAGGAAGGACAGGAAGTCGAATATATTGGAGTCGGTGAACCCTTAGAGTTAAAGATAGAGGTAAAAATACATAAGCAGATCGAGGCATTAGTTTTAGGGTATGGTGTAAAAAATCGCCTCGGTCAAGTTATGTATGGAACCAACACGTGGCATACAAAGCAAGTACTGAAAAATCCTGAAGTAGGTACCGAACTTGAATTTATAGTCTCTTTCCCAGCAAACTTTGGACCTGGTAGTTACTCCATTCAAACCGCTCTAACGGATACAGATACACATTTAACCAAAAACTATGAATGGTGTGATTTAGCTGCTGTTTTTAATGTGGTGAATATAAATAAGTTCGTCTTTGAAGGATGTGTGTGGAACGAACCGCTTATAAAGGTTAACACTAAATGAAATTAATATCTTACTCACAGAATGCTGAAGACATTATGCTATGGAGAGCTCTTAGGGATATTGAAAATGGGTTCTACATTGACGTTGGTGCAAACCATCCTTCACATGATTCAGTTACTAAACTATTTTATGACCGTGGTTGGACTGGAGTAAATGTTGAACCAGAGGAAGAGTGCTTTAATTCACTTATGAAAGAGAGAACTCGTGACTTAAATTTGAATCGAGCAATCACATCATCAGGTGATAAAGTTGAGTTTTATATAAGTAGTGTTAGAGGTTGGTCTACAACGGACAAAGACAGTCTAAATAACTTAGAGCAAAAGGATGCTTTTACTAGAAAACAAGTGGTTAATGCTATTTCTCTAGATGAATTAATGTCTCAACTAGAAGTTGAAGACGTTCATTTTATGAAAGTTGATGTAGAGGGTGCTGAATATGATGTGTTGCAAAGCTACTCTTTCGAAAATAAGCGGCCATGGATTATTTTGATAGAGGCAACAAAGCCTACAACGCAAATAGACACTTCAAATATTTGGGAGTGGCTGTTAATTGAAAATAATTATTCTTGTGTCTATTTTGATGGCCTAAATAAGTATTATGTAGCAAAAGAACACGATATTATATCTGATAAATTTAAAGTTCCTGTTAACTTGTTTGATGACTATATTCGCTCTGATCACTATAGTGTAATTATGGATAATAAAAAAATGCTTGAAAAGCTTAATCGAATGGAAGTTGACCAGATTAAAATGGATACTGATAAAAATAATATAAAGATGCTAGAACAAGAGCTTTATATGGTATCTACTAGTCTGGATAAATTACATACAAAGCATGATAAATTAGAAGCGGACTTACTAGCTATTAATTCTAATTTAGAGCGAATCCATTCAAAACGGGATTTGCTTCAATGGTTTCTATTCGGTTTGAATGCAGTAAGAGCTAAACTTTTTGCACTGTGTAAGTTTATCTTTAGTTCGATTAAGTCACCAGTTTTTGCTAAAACTCTGTTAAAGACTAAAGTAACCAGTTATGCCAATCAGTTTGTGTCTTTTGCAAGGCGTGAAGTGGAAAAAAGGCAGAAGCAAAGGCATTACTTGTATACAAAACTCCCATTTGTATACAAAATATCTAGTAAGGTTTATTTCTTTCTCCGTAAAGTCTATAGGAAATATATTAAACACCCTAGTATCAATACCACAGCTACGGTTATGTCACCTAGAGCACAAAAGATCTATAATGATTTAGTTATATCGGGGAAGAAGTAGAATGAAAGTTGTTATTGATATGCAAGGCGCTCAAAGCATTGCCTCTAAAAACAGAGGTGTGGGCAGAACTTGTTTCGGTTTAGTGGATGCGTTATTAAAAACAACCAGTGACAAGCATGAGTATTATCTTGCCTGTAACGGAGTGTTTCCAGAAGGGTTTCACGAAGTAAGGGAACACTTTAAACAGTATATACCTGAATCAAACATAAAGTGCTGGCAACAACCTGATTGTGACATATCTGGCTTAACAGGCTCTAAACCAATGTCAGAAGCTGTACAATATATTCGAGAATGGTATATTAATCAGTTGCAAGCAGATGTTGTTTGGTCTGTGAATTTACAAGAAGGGTGGATAGATAGCGGAGTAACTAGTGTTAAAAAAATTGATTCCGGGGCAGTGTATTGTAATCATGTTCACGATGTTATTCCCTTACTCTATCCAAATGAGTTATTGAATGACACTATTCAACCTTGGTATGATGAGAAAATAAACTTCGCAACAAAGTCTGATTATATATTTACCGTTTCAGATTATTCAAGAACTAAAATATCAGAGCTGCTTGGTTTTGAATTGAGTAATATTGAAGTAATATATAATGATGCAAATAAAAAGGTTTTTCATACCGAGCAATCAGAAACGTCCCAAAAAGAGATGTTGAGCCTATTTGGTGTCACCAATGATAGTTATATATTATTCGTTGGTGGAGGGGACAAGCATAAAAATATAGATGTACTTCTCAAAGCTTATGCTAGCTTATCTATATCGCTAAGGAAACAATATCCACTTGTGATAGCAGGCTCTCAGTTTGTAAATCACGAAAGTATACGAAATGAACTCTTTGCTCATGCTGACGAGCTTAAGATAGCAAGGGAATCTATTATTACGCTTGGTGAGGTTTCTGATGCAGAACTTAGGGGTCTATATCAGGGATGTGCCTTGTATGTTTTCCCATCTATATCTGAGGGTTTTGGAATTCCTCCCTTAGAGGCTATGGCTTGTGGTGCTGCGGTTGTTACATCTAACGCAGCAAGCTTACCTGAAGTGATGGGGGATGATGAGTTCCAGTTTGATCCATATGACCATCATGAACTAGCTACGTTGATTACTAAAACGTTAACAGATAATAAGTTTAAAGCTCGTTTGAAATCACATGGTAAAAATAGAGTAAAAGAGTTCTCTTGGGAACAAAGTGCTCATAAAGTGTTAGAGTTTTTCCAAAAAATTGAAAATGATGCAGAACAGCGAAATCTTATTAGTAATACAAAGAACTACGAGCTTCTGTGTAAAGGCGTTTCTAGCGTAGAAGGGCTTAGTGAAGAACAATTGATGCTAATTGCACAGTGCATCAGCGATAATGTTATTAATGAATCGAAGAAAGTATTTTTGGACATCAGTTCACTTGTACATTTCGATCATGCTACCGGTATACAAAGAGTTGTAAGAGCTATTTGTGATGTTCTTATAGATTCAAATGTCAAAAATGTTTCATTTGAGCCTGTTTTTTCATTTGCAGGAAATGACAACTTTTATTATCCAAACGTCGAAGATGGTAAGTTCAGTGTCCCTAGTCATGATCATTTGGACTCTCAGATAGTGGATTTCAGTGATGGAGATGTATTGATATTTCTGGATTTACATCCTTCGAACGGATTCACTAAACGTGAACTGATAAAAAGACTCAAAATACGAAGCGTACGCAGTTATTTTGTAGTCTATGATTTGTTACCAATTTATTACCCAGATTACTTTGTTCCTGAATTGGTGTTGGAGTTCGAACAATGGCTAACAACAGTTGCTTGTTCTGATGGAGCGTTGTGTATTTCTGAGGATGTTGCCAACAAGTTCCAAGCTTGGGCTGAAGGTGAAAAGTTATCTTTACCGAATGATTTCGAATGCAAGTATTTCCATTTGGGAGCCAACCTAGATGACTCAGCTCCGAGCAAAGGAATACCTGTTTATGCAGACGACCTTACAAAAGCCTGTGAAAACAGAAAAAGCTTCCTAATGGTAGGGACAGTGGAACCTAGAAAGGGTCATGCATTATCATTGGACGCATTTGAGCGTTTGTGGGAAAAGGGTGAGGATGTCGTTCTAATCATTGTTGGTAAACCAGGGTGGCGCAATGAAGCTACAATCAACAGATTAAGAAATCATGAAGAGCTGAACAGTCGTTTGTTCTGGCTTGATGGGATCAGTGATGAGTTTCTTGATATTGTTTATCGCCAAGCTGACTGTTTGATTGCAGCCAGTGAGGGTGAAGGGTTTGGGCTTCCGCTAATAGAAGCTGCGCAGTACAAAACACCTATGATAATTCGTGACATACCGGTGTTTAGAGAAGTTGCTGGAGAGCATGCTTATTACTTTAGTGAGGTCAATGATCCAGCTTATTTGGTAAATGCAATTGTTAGTTGGTGCAAATTATATGAAAATAATCAACACCCCAAATCAGATGATATGCCCTGGTTGACATGGAAGGAGAGTTCATTACAGCTTCTGAATTGTATTGGTATAGAGTAAATATAAGTCTCTGATTTGACTTGGATATTGACTAGCTCAATAGATTGAGCTGGTTATGTTTGTATTATTAATGGTTAGGTGGAAAATGAAAACAGCAGTAATTACAGGTATCACAGGCCAGGACGCCGCATACTTAGCAGAACTACTTTTAGATAAAGGTTACAAAGTATACGGTACATACCGTCGTACAAGTTCTGTGAACTTTTGGCGTATCGAAGAGTTAGGTATTGAGAATCATCCTAACCTAGAGCTTGTTGAATACGACCTAACGGATCTTTCTAGCAGTATTCGTTTACTACAAAATACTGGTGCGGATGAAGTGTATAACCTTGCAGCGCTTAGTTTTGTGGGCGTATCATTTGATCAGCCTCTTACTACTGCAGAAATTACAGGTATCGGTCCGGTTAATCTTTTAGAAGCTATTCGTATTGTTAATCCTAAGATCCGTTTTTACCAAGCATCGACTTCAGAAATGTTTGGTAAGGTACAAGAAATCCCTCAACGTGAATCTACGCCATTTTACCCACGTAGCCCATACGGTGTTGCAAAACTGTATGCTCATTGGATGGTGATTAACTACCGTGAGTCATACGACATTTTCGCTACTAGTGGCATTTTGTTTAACCATGAATCACCGTTGCGTGGTCAAGAATTCGTTACACGTAAAATCACTGATTCTGTAGCGAAAATCAAGCTAGGTAAGCTAGATGTGCTTGAGCTTGGTAACATGGATGCGAAGCGTGACTGGGGCTTTGCTAAAGACTATGTAGAAGGCATGTGGCGTATGCTTCAAGTAGACAAGCCTGATACTTATGTGCTTGCTACAAACCGCACTGAAACAGTTCGTGATTTTGTTACGATGGCATTCAAAGCTGCTGACATTGAACTAGAGTGGAATGGTTCTGAAGAGAACGAAACAGCAACAGATAAAGCGACTGGTAAAGTGGTTATGAGAATTAACCCTAAATTTTACCGTCCTGCAGAAGTTGAACTGTTGATCGGTAACCCAGAAAAAGCGAAGAAAGAGCTTGGTTGGGAACCTACAACGACACTTGAAGAATTGTGTGCAATGATGGTTGAAGCTGACCTTCGTCGTAATGAGCAAGGTTTCTCATTCTAGTATTTAACGTTTTTTGTAAAATGGCAGCAGTTTTCTGTTGCCATTTTTTTTGAGATTAAATTATGAAAAAAGTATTGTTAACTGGCGCTGATGGCTTCACTGGCAAGTATGTTGAAAATGAACTGCTCTCAAGAGGCTACTCAGTGGTTGGGCTCGTTTACCGCGAAGCTAAAGATGGTCAGGTTGCTTGTGATCTAACTGATCGTAACGCTGTGTTGGAGTGCCTCAAAGAAATAAAGCCGGACTACATTATCCATCTTGCGGCGCTGTCTTTTGTGGGGCATTCTGACCAAAAAGCATTTTATGATGTTAATGTTTTTGGTGCTTTGAATTTGCTAGAAGCCGCAAAAGAACTTGGGCTAGAATTAAAGAAAGTGCTACTTGCAAGCAGTGCAAACATATACGGCAACCCCGAGAATGTACAGCGTATTTCGGAAACCGTTTTACCTTCGCCGGTTAATCATTATGCAATGAGCAAACTTGCGATGGAGCATATGGCGAAGTTATGGTTCAGCCAGTACCCAATCATCATTACTAGACCATTCAACTACACTGGCCCTGGTCAAGCTGGGCAGTTTTTGATCCCGAAAATTGTGTCTCACTTTCAGAAAAAGGCTTCTGAAATTGAGTTAGGTAATACCGATGTGTCTAGAGATTTTAGCGATGTCCGTGATATAGCATTAGCCTATGCGAACCTTTTGGAATCTGATGCTCAATCTGAAATCGTGAACTTGTGTTCTGGTCAAGTGACTTCACTACAATCGATTATCTCGATGATGGAAGATATTGCTGGTTACAGTATCAAGGTTCGAGTTAATCCAGACTTCGTACGCGAGAATGAGATTAAAGTATTGGGTGGTGATAATGCTAAGCTTACATCATTAACAGGCAAGGCTCCCTCGATCATGATCGAGAAAACTCTGGCTGACATGTATCATGCAAAATAAGTTGTTGATCAACGTATCACCAATTAGAGAGCCATTGACGGGTATAGGCTACTATACCCTTAATATCCTTAGTGAATTACTCTCGTGTGATGTGGATGTTATTGGTATAAAGAATGGTAAGTTGTTAACCCCAGAAGAACTGGTTGAACTTGCCTCTCAATTTCAAAATCCGACGCCTAATGATAAGTCTCCAAACAACAAGAAACGATTGGTCGTGGAATTTTTAAGAGCGATTCCAGGTGTTTATCAACTTAAGAACTATTTGTTGTCTTTGCGAGCACAAAAGCGATTAAAAGGTTTGGCAAATCAAGGGTATGTCTATTTTGAACCAAGCTTCATACCCTTTGATTACGAAGGAGTAACAATTACTACTGTCCATGATTTGTCGTTCCTGTCTCATCCTAGTTTCCATCCTGCAACAAGAGTTTCATACCTAACGAATAAAATGCAGGGCTCAATTGCTAAATCTGATCATATAGTTGTGGATTCTGATTTTATTTTGAAAGAGCTTCATGACTTCTTTCCTGATAGCAAAGATAAGAGCTCCACGCTGTATTTGGGCGTAGCCGATGGTTTTAGGCCTTATGCAAAAGACGAGTGTGATGAGTTACTTCGTTCACTGAAGATAAAACATAATCACTTTGTTCTAAGCGTAGCGACGTTAGAGCCCAGGAAAAACTTAAGTAAGCTGATTGATGCTTATAAGCTGTTACCCATTTCGATTCGTAATCAGTACCCTTTAGTCTTGGTTGGAGATCAAGGTTGGAAAAATACAGAGCTTATGAATAATGCGAAAGATTTGGTTGAGCGTGGTCAAATAATTTTTACAGGTTACGTAGCTGATGGTGACTTAAAGCGTTTGTATGCATCGACCGCTGCTTTTGTTTACCCGTCATTATATGAAGGCTTTGGATTACCTGTTATTGAAGCGATGGCTTCCGGGGCTCCGGTGATTACGTCTGATATTGGCGCGACAGCTGAGGTGGCTGCAAGTGGAGCTATTCTTGTCGACCCTTGTGATGAAGTTGCTATTTCTGATGCGCTTGTAAAGCTTATTCAGCATCCTATAGATAAAGTGAAGCTGGCAGAGAGCGGTATTAACAGAGCTTCAAAATTTAAATGGTCAAATACGGTTGAGCAACTCCTTGAGATAGCGTCTGTTACCTCAAGAAGTCCATAACTTACTTCCTTGTCAGTTTATGCGATGCAATGAGTTGGTTATATAGCGCTATGTAACTATCCGCATAGCGTTTCGCTGTAAATTCATTTTCAAAACGTTGGCGTGCTTTTTGTCCGAGCCTTTGGCATAGCTGCTCATCATTGTCCAACGCCTGCATAGCCTCTGAAAATGCTGAACCATCTGCAGGTAGAACTGTGAGCCCTGTTTCTCCATTTGCATTCACATAAGAAGAGCCGGTTCCTATATCGGCACTTACAATAGGCTTACCAAACATCTGCGCTTCTACTAATGAAATCCCGAATGCTTCAGAGCGTAAGTGGGAGGGAAAGACAAAGGCTTTTGACAAAGAGTGAAGTGCGACTTTATCTTCTTCAGAAATGAATCCAACGAGTTTCACGTTCGTGAGTGAGTGCTCTTTGATATACGTTTCTAGATTACCCCTTTCTGGACCATCACCAGCAATCACAATAGGTAATCCATTTAATTTAGCCGCCTTAAGAAGGTATTGCAGTCCTTTATAGTATCGAAGTACACCTACAAACAAGAAAAAACCTCTACCAACGCGGTTCTCCCACTTTTGCAGTGCGTTTTCATTTACAGTTGGATAAGTAGATTCATCTATTGCAAGAGGAATAACATCGACTTTATTCGCATATTTGATCAGGTTTTCGCTTGTCTGCGCATATTGAGGTGAACTGGCAATGATTCGGTCAACTTTAGTCAGGAAATGTTGCTCAAGGGGCTGGTAAATTTTCTTTAGTAACTTTTGTTTAACTATGTCGGACTGATAGCTTACTAAACATGGTTTTTTAGGTGCGACGAGGCTGAGCAAATCACCAGTAGGCCAAGGGTATTGATAATGGATTATATCGTGTTGCTTACTTAACTCTCTAAAACGGCGAATTAGACTAAATGAAAACCCGTTAGACGAGATCTCGAAATCTTTCTTGACAACAATGATTTGACTACCTTCAAAGTCATACTCTTTATTCTCTGAGCCTAAAGTTAGGATTGTATTTTTGATACCTTGCTCACTGCTACCTTTACAAATATAACGAATTGCTTGCTCTAAGCCTCCTTTTGTTTCTGGGTAACAAGTGCGGTAAACATGTAGTACTTTCATTAGTTTTTTAATCCATCAACTTAAATTAGGTTTATATCCAGTTGGGGCTTTTAGCAATATTTGCATAATACATTCTTCGTCAAAGTTATGACAACAACCATCGAGTTGTTCCAAAAGTGGCTGCATTTCACTCCAACTTAGCATCTGCTCTTTGGCCGTCATTATTTTTTGATGGCCGCTGCCTTCCACATTATCCCCAATTAAAAGCTCTTCATAGAGCTTTTCTCCTGGGCGTAATCCTGTGAACTTTATAGAAATATCGCCCTCTTGAGGTGATCCTTCTATATTTTCTTGCATACCCATGAGGTGAATCATGCGTTTAGCTAAGTCTAAAATCTTGACTGGTTCACCCATATCGAGGACGAACACTTGACCATTGTTACCCATTGCTCCTGCTTGTATAACAAGTTGAGCAGCTTCGGGGATCAGCATGAAATAACGAATGATATCAGGGTGCGTCACAGTAACAGGGCCGCCAGCTTTGATTTGCTTCTTAAAAAGTGGCACTACCGACCCGGAAGAGCCTAACACATTGCCAAACCTGACCATGGTAAAGACAGTATCTGTCCCTTTATCTGCAAGCGCTTGAAGAACGAGTTCAGCCATCCGTTTACTTGCACCCATTACATTCGTTGGTCTTACGGCTTTGTCAGTTGAAATTAGCGTGAAGTTTTTCACACCGCACTTTATAGCGGCTTGTGCGCAGGATAGTGTCCCAAAAACATTATTACGAATCCCTTCAACAACATTATCCTCGACTAGGGGGACATGCTTGTATGCGGCAGCATGATACAGGGTCTCAATTTCATATGTATTAATGAGTTTTTCAAGACGGTTCTGTCTTTGGACTGAACCTAGAGCGGCAATGATCTGAGTTTGGCTCTTTAAGTTTTTCTTTGTAGAAAGTAGTTCTTGTTCAATTTTGTATAGGTTGTACTCATTGAGTTCGAATAGAACTAATGTTTTAGGTTGCTGCGCCAAGATTTGACGACATAACTCTGAACCAATGGAACCACCGGCACCGGTTACCATGACACACTTGTTATGAATATTCTTTGCCAGCAATTCACTGTCAGGTGTGATAGGCGCTCTACCCAATAGATCAGCTACGTCGAGATCTTTGATCTCTGTCGCAGTCGCTTTACCTGCAGCTATGTCCTCTACCGATGGGACAGACTGAATCGCAATAGGCCAATCAGATAATTTTTCTACGAGTCTTAATCGTTTACCTTTATTAATATTATTAATTGCTAGTAATAGCTTTACTGGCTGATAAAGAGATTGAAGATGCTCAAATTCGCTTGGGTGATGGACTTTTAGCCCAAATAAGATATTGCCCCTTTTGCTCGGATCGTCGTCTAATAATATAACCGGGTTATATTCATCGCCGTGTATTAGAGCATATGCAAGTTCGCGACCTGTAGCCCCGGCACCGTAGATAAATACATTGGGTTTTTTGCGTTTGATCATCTGATCATAGACAGAGCGGATCATTATTCTTGGCCCACCTAAGGTCAGAATCGCTAACCCAGCGTAAATAAATGGAACGCTTCTTGGGATAAAAGTATGAAAAAAGAATCCGCTCATAACTAAGGTTAGAGATGAGATAAATACAGCAAGGAAGATGTTACCGACGGCAGGAAACATCATATAGCGTAGTACTGCTCGGTACATGCCAAGTTTGGCGAAGGTGAATACCGTGACTGAAATTGTCAAAAGTAATGTGACCCACTCGTCTAGCCCTAGCTCAAATGTATATGTACCTAGCCTTAAAGCAATAGCAAGATAAATAGACATTGCTATTGCAAAGATGTCGTAACCAATACTAATTAAGCGTTTATTTTTCCGCTTGGTGTTGAGAATTGCTCGTATTGGCTTGATCATTGTTGTCCCTGAGATATTGATATTTGTTTAGCAATCGCTGCACAATGTTTTTATTCAAGATATTTTAATGCTGTTGAGTGCGGTAAGCTAGATGTTATTGATGGTTCTGTGGTGCTCAGGAGCATTGCTATTAATTTCGCTCATTATTTGTTCTATTGAGGCCGTTTTGTTATGAATATTTTAGTCACAGGTAGTACTGGTTTTGTCGGCTCTAGAGTTGTTGAGTTGGCCAAAAAGCGAGACTGGGCAGTCATTCCGGTTGTGCGTAAGCAAATAGAGCCACTAACTAATAGCTTGGTTATCCCTTCCATTGATGCTTCTACCGATTGGTCTGGTGCATTCGAAGGTGTGGATTGTGTTGTTCATTGTGCTGCTCGAGTGCATCAAATGAATGAGAGTGAGCAAGGTGCTTTAACTGCCTATCGAGATATCAACACCCTTGGCACTTTGAACCTAGCGAAGCAAGCCGCTGTAGCGGGCGTAAAAAGGTTTGTATTTGTCAGCTCTATTAAAGTTAACGGTGAATTCAGTGAGCCAAATTTACCCTTTGAACCGAATTTAAAGAATACTCCGCAAGACCCTTATGGTTTGAGCAAGTATGAAGCTGAAGTTGAGTTGGCTAAGCTTTCAAAAGAGACAGGGCTAGAAGTGGTTATCATTAGGCCTCCATTAGTTTATGGGCCTGGCGTCAAAGCAAATTTCTTATCTATGATGCGTTTGATTGATAAAGGCATTCCGTTACCGTTTGGTGCTATAAAGAACCAGAGAAGCTTGGTTTATTTGGATAATTTGTCCGATTTGATACTAACTTGTTGCGAGCACCCTTCAGCTCCGGGCTATACCTTCTTAGCGTCTGATGATCAGGATGTATCGACAACTCAATTGATGCAAACCATCGCTCATGCTATTGGGAAATCACCGCGATTAATTCCAATCCCAATGTCTTGGATACAAGCTGGATCGTCAGTTTTAAATAGACAGCACATAGCGCAAAGAATATGCGGCAACCTCCAAGTGGATATAGGTTTGACGAAAGAGATATTGGGATGGAACCCCCCTGTAAGTTTTGAACAAGGGATCAAAAGAACCGTAGAAGCTTACTTGAAGTCGCATTGATGCGTTTTAGGTAGTTTATGGCTTTCTTGTCCATAAATTTTTCAGGTATCCTTTATTGATTAGTGGTGCTTATAGTGCCCCCACGTTTTCAATCCGAATTTGATAGGACACATATTTTGATTCGTTTGTTCGATTTTATTTTTGCTTTCTTTGGTTTGCTGTTCCTTTGGCCAGCATTTCTCATTATTTGTATCCTTGGTTACTTTGACACGGGGTCGCCTGTCTTTTTTCAAACCCGAGTAGGGCGCAACAAAAAACCATTTACCTTGGTCAAATTCAGAACCATGCCTGTCGAAACCAAATCTGTTGCGACCCATTTAGTTGGAGCGAGTTCAGTGACTAAGCTCGGTGGATTCCTGCGTAAGACCAAGCTTGATGAACTGCCTCAGTTATACAACGTACTTAAAGGTGAAATGAGTTTAGTTGGCCCAAGACCCTGTTTGTTCAACCAGCAAGAACTTATCGATGAGAGAGAATCAAGAGGCGTCCTTTCTGTTAGACCTGGTGTGACGGGATTGGCTCAAATCAATGATATCGACATGTCGACACCGGAAAAACTCGCGGAGTGGGATCAACGCATGATTCACACGTTGAATACTAAATTGTACTTCCAATACATAATTCAAACAGTATTAGGTAAAGGTTCGGGCGACAGGGTTTAGTTAGATATGGTTTACGCTCTCTTATGATCATTGGTACTGGCTTCTGCGTTATACAAACATAGCTTTGTTGACCTCCACAGTCTCTAAGGCCATTTTTATGTGACGCTATTTCCTAAATAACACTTTATAAGGTATTGCTTATGATTTATCCATTTACTTGATTGTGGTTATTATCTATCATGATCAATCAGTTGTTTAAGCTGAGCAACTGTTTGAGGGTGTGAAAATCATCTTCTACATATAAACGTTTATATTAATGGAAATCATTATGAAAAAGATGGCTCTAGCAGCTGCATTAGCAGTTAGCTTCTCAGGTGCTGCATTTGCAGCTGAAACTACAGCAGCAGCGGGTACTGGTTCAGGTACTGGTACAGCAGCTGGCGCGGGTGCATCTGCAGCAGCAGCTGGCACAGCAACAACAGTTGCAGTAGCGACAGCAGCAGTAGCGGCAGCAGCAGCAGTAGCGGTTGCTTCTAACGAAAGCGGTGCAACAACGACAACAACGACTCGATAATTTTTGAGTAGGCGTTTAAAACCATTTTATGTGAAAGCATAAAGTGGTTTTTTTATATCTAATTGATTAATTTTCCATATTGGACATCAGCAACCAGATTGCTAGGAAGCAGAACTCGTCATGCTTAAACCTCTAATCATATCTCTTGGTCTTTTTCTTGCTGGTTGTTCTCAGCAGTTTCAAGACGTTAATTCTACTTTTGATGAAGCCTTTTTTGGAAGCTCCGATGTTGAGCTGTCGAAGGAATACATTCAAACCTTACCGTATTCCAGCATTTATGCAGAAGTGAATGACCAAGGTAAAATCTTTATGGTCTTAGCGTACGTCGGTGAAAACCCTCACACGGGCGCAGAGCAGTTAAAGTGGATGTCTTCTGACAAAGCGATGATCGTCACTGAAAATGGACGTATCGTACAAACACTATTGCTTCCTTATGAAAACCTCTCTGGTTTGGCATTCCAACCGTTGGATGCTTTCTCTTCTGCAAACAGCTCGTCACCAGATTCTTCTTCTGCGTTTGATGTGTCCGCTAACCCCGGTGCCCAAAAGTGGCAAGCGGTTTACGACTGGCAGCCCAACTATCGATTCGGCTATAAAGCGAACATCACCCGAACGTATGCGGGAAATGACACGGTCGAAACACCGTTAGCGTCTATTGACACTAAGAAGTTCCAAGAAAAAATCAACTTCCCAATGTTAGAGCAAGAGATCACCAACGAATATTGGGTCGACAGCGAAGGCAAAGTGGTCAAAACCATACAGTATTTAGGCCCTGATATGACAAGGCTTGAGTTAACCGTCCTTAAGCATTATCAAAGCAATTAACGAACAGGGTAATGAACTAAAATGATGAATTATATGAGTCACGCATCAAAAATGACGGGACGTCGGCTGCCATTGGTGAAAGCTCTATTAACGATGAGAGCTCTGTTGACGTTGAGCGCGCTGTTCTCTCTGTGCACTGTTAGCTACGCTTCTGCGGCATCTAACGTTGTTACGCCTTCGGTTAAAACAACAATTGAGCTTCCTCTTCAAGGTGTGACGCTTGAGTATCAAACTAACGTTCGACTGCTTCGTGTATTAGACGACGCAAACGCGAATGCGAGCTCTAACGCTAACGGTACTATTGGTTACTTCCCCCTTTCGGCTCAACTGTTTGATATAACCAATACTGAAGCGACTGCAGTTACTGGATTTAAAGAAGCTAACCAAGCTATCGAAGCCAAAAAGCGCAATGTACTGAACCAGCTTGAAGCTTTCGCAGTAGAAGAGCCAGAAGCAAACTTAGTGCGCCAACAGTTAGCCTCTTTCCAATATCTCAATCGAGTTTTTATTGAGCTAGACCGTAATGCCGTTATCTCTCAATCAGATAAAAACCCACTGCTTGTTTCAAGTTCTCATACTAACAAGCCGTCAGACAGTCAAACTCAAGCCTTTTCTCTGTACTTACCACAACGACCAACGTCAATTCAGTTGATGGGGGCAATGAAAGAGTCGGTAACAATGAATCTGATTGAGCATGGCACGTTGAATGATTACCTCGATGCATTACCGAATGGCTTTATTGGTGAATCTGCAGATAAAAGTGTGGCTTATGTTGTTCAGCCAGATGGCGTGGTACAAACCATTCAATACGCATACTGGAACGAACAGCCGGTTTACTTAGCACCAGGTGCCATCGTATTTA
This sequence comes from Vibrio sp. 10N.261.51.A4, assembly GCF_041471945.1. NCBI lineage: Bacteria > Pseudomonadati > Pseudomonadota > Gammaproteobacteria > Vibrionales > Vibrionaceae > Vibrio > Vibrio sp. 10N.261.51.A4. Next base: position 26,637 of record NZ_JBFRPJ010000026.1, on the reverse strand, counting down.
TGGCGTTCTACTCTTTGCCATCGGAATACTCAACGTTGAACCAAGATATTGTCGATTTGCTACGTCATAAGGTTGGCCTGTAATGCTGAAACAGAAATCATTCCCTCTATCGGCAGTGTGTGCATCGGTTACCTGTGCTTTATTAATGACCAACAGTGCTTCCGTTTTTGCCGAAACAACCATAGATTCCTCTTCGATTCGAGCAGAAAAATCATCATTCGACGACACTGAATACAGAACATCGCAAATGAACTTTGGTGGTGTTGGCTTAATGCAAATGCCAACAGGCCGAATGGCACCAGAAGGTGAGTTCAACTTTAGCGCCTCGTTTAATAACGAATACTACTTTTATAACGTCAGCCTACAGGTGATGCCTTGGCTTGAAACCACCATTCGTTATACACAAGTACAAGATCTCTTTTATAGCGGTGGTGGCAATCAAGATTGCTCTCAAAACTCATTCAGTGGCTGTACTAAATACACAGATAAAGGCATCGACTTTAAACTGCGTTTAATCGAAGAAGGGTACTACTTACCAGAAGTGTCAGTAGGCGTGCGTGACTTCGGTGGTACTGGCTTGTTCGATGGCGAATTTGTCGCGGCAACCAAACGCTTTGGCCCTGTTGATTTTACCTTGGGCATGGCTTGGGGATACATGGGCACCAGTGGCAATTTCACTAACCCATTGTGTAAAGCCAGTGACAAGTATTGTGAACGCCCGTCTGATTATAAAGGCAATGGCGGCAGTGTTGACTTTGAACGCTGGTTTAAAGGCGATGCGGCAATTTATGGCGGCTTTGAATATCAAACCCCTTATAAGCCGTTAACTTTGAAGCTTGAATACGATGGCAACGATTATTCTCAAGACTTCCCTGTAGTACGTGGTGGTGTCGACATGACACAACACACGCCATGGAACGTGGGCGCGGTCTACCGTTTCACCGATTGGGGCTCAGCGAAAGTGAGCTATGAGCGAGGCGATACTTTAACCCTTGGCTTCGATCTTTCTACCAACTTCAATGAAATGTATTCGGTGTGGCGAGATACCGAAACAGCAGAATTGCGCCCAAGTGGTGTCGATACGGTTGACGATATTGATATGGCGGCCCTTGCAGAAGAACTTGAAACGATCGCGGGCTATGAACAAGCGCAAATCTTGGTCGACGATAATAGTATTGTGGTAAAGGGTACTCAGGTTAAATACCGAGACAGAGATATCGCCCTTGAGCGTGGTGCGACCGTGATTGCCAACGCGGTGCCGAGTTACATCGATACTTATAAAATCATCGAAAATGATAAATCGATGGAACTCACTGAGACAACGGTAGATGCACAAGCGTTCAAAGCGGCGGCTAATAACAGTTATCTCAATGCTCAAACCAGTGATGCAACCGATACTCACGAGTTAGAGCGTAAGAAATCCGTTATTTATCATGATGGGCGTGAGCGATTCGATGTGTCGATTTCACCAAACCTAGCTCAATCGTTCGGTTCGGCTGAAAACTTCTATTTATACAGTTTGGGTTTATACACCAACGCTTCGTTCTGGGCGTTAAACAATGTTGAACTGTCGGGCTCTTTGTACGTTAACTTAGTCGATAACTACGACAAGTTTAACTATACCGTCCCATCAGACGGCACTGACCAAACGCCAAGAGTAAGAACCTTATTCCGCTCTTACGTTGACGATCCGGTTCGCTTAGATCGCTTACAACTGACGTGGTTTGAAGACTATGGCAGCGGTATCTACACCCAAGCTTACGGCGGTTACCTAGAGAGCATGTTCGCGGGTGTGGGTGGCGAAATCCTGTATCGTCCATTCAACCAAAACTGGGCGATTGGCGCAGACATGACAGCAATAAGCCAGCGCGATCCAGAAAGCTGGTTTGGCACGTTTGATGAAGAGATCCAAGTCAACCCAGATGACAGCAGCCGAACGTACAAAGTGATCGATAAAGGCACTACTGGCTTTATCACTGGTTATTACACCCCACAATGGGATTTCTTGAGCGATACCTTACTCAAAGTGGGGGTCGGTAAATTTCTTGCGGGTGATGTCGGGACTCGTGTCGACTTCTCTAAGCAGTTCAAGAGCGGCGTGATTGCTGGTGCGTTTGTCAGCTTAACCGACATGACAACCGAAGAATACGGTGAAGGCAGCTACACCAAAGGCTTCTATGTATCGATTCCGTTCGATCTTGTTACTGTGAAACCAAGCTCAAGCCGCGCAGGTTTTACATGGTTACCGATCACGCGTGACGGCGGCCAAGTGCTGAACAAGCAATACAACTTGTTCGATCAAACCGATGCTCGCTCACCTTGGTTCCAAAGGCCGAGTAGCGTTAAGTAGATCGAAAGCAGATGCGGGTGACGAGTAAGCGGGATACGAAGAGCGGGGAAAGAGCAGTCTCGAATAATCGAATAACGAATAGCTTAAGATATCGTGATATTCATTGGGTCTAGCTTTTGGTTCTCCCCCTTGAACGCCGTTCGTTTTTGATCGGTGATGTTCATCAAAGGGGGAGTTAGAGGGGGATATTAATCTATGTGTTACCAACCCCTCCCAGCCTCCCCTTATGTTGGTATTTTCTGCCAAGCAACAGTTGTGATAAAGGGGAGGAGCTAAAAGCATCCCGACACGGCTTTAGGCTCTTCGTTTACTCGTATCTCGCTACTCTCATCTGCTCTTTAGCTCTTCGCCACTCGTTCACTCGAATCCCGTATCTGCTCTTTAACCATTCAACTAGGTTGATAATAAACACAAATTGTGGATAATGCATACGCAATAAAATAACCGTGTGAAAGTCCGATCTTTGGCTCGGTTTATGACAAAAAACCTCTATCTCAATTCCAGATAGATAGAGGCAGATTAACTACGCAGTGTGATGTCGCGGAATATCAAAGGGCGGTAGCGTTCCTATCTTTGATATTAAGTGGGAGCGATATCACAGTAATAGCCCTCCTTAACTCTATTAAATACTGCGTAGCTGATAAAATTGTTTGTTCTAACTTCTTAGGGTGTCCTTTGGGATATCACGACACATTCCGTTTCTATGACTTGGTTAACATGAAGATTAATAAAAATCGTCTCCTTTTAGCGCTCCTTCCTGCATTGCTTGCAGGGTGTACTACTCCAGGAACTCACCTTTCTACTGGCAACAAGAATGTGATTCAGCCTTCAGAGGAACAGCAAGAATCTGATATCTCTGATGTGGTTAACCTTTACCCACTGACAGCTCAATCAGTATCGACTTACCAAACGGGTACATTGTCGGTGTCACAAGCCAACCCTGAACTCGACGTAGACATCGCAAAGTATGAATACAAAGTCGGTGTGGGCGATATCTTAAATATTACGATCTGGGATCACCCTGAACTGACGATTCCTGCGGGTTCTTACCGTAGTAGTACTGAAGCGGGTAACTGGGTCCATGCAGACGGCACCATCTTCTACCCGTACATTGGTACAGTAGAAGTTGCAGGAAAAACGGTTCGTGAAATTCGTTCTGATATAGCGGAACGTTTGGCGAAATACATCGAAAGCCCTCAAGTTGATGTAAACGTAGCGGCTTTCCGATCTAAGAAAACCTACATTACCGGTGAGGTTTCAAACCCTGGCCAACAAGCGATTACTAATATCCCCTTAACGTTATTGGATGCCGTGAACCGTTCTGGCGGTTTGTCTGAAGATGCTGATTGGCGTAATGTTTCATTAACCCGCAATGGCGTGGAAGAGAACCTTTCACTTTACGGTTTGATGCAACGTGGTGACTTAACTCAAAACCGCTTACTGCAAGCCGGTGATATTGTTCACGTACCGCGTAATGACAACCAGAAAGTGTTCGTGATGGGTGAAGTGAACGATCCTCAACTACTTAAGATTGATCGCGTTGGGATGAGCCTAACGGAAGCACTGAGCAACGTAGGCGGCATCAACCAGTTAACGGCAGATGCAACCGGCGTGTTCGTGATTCGTACTTCGGATGATAAATCAGAACGCATGGCCGATATCTACCAACTGAATATGGAAGATGCCTCTGCATTGGTGATTGGCACCGAGTTTGATCTGAAACCTTACGACATTGTTTATGTTACCGCTGCGCCAATCAGCCGCTGGAACCGTGTTATTGGTCAGCTTGTACCGACCATTTCTGGCTTTAACGAGCTAACCGAAGGCATGTTGCGCGTTCGTAATTGGTAATAAGCCCTGGTTTGTAATAAACCCTAATTAATCATCAGGTTGCATTGTGCGTGTAACCTGATTTTTACATCTAAAAGTAAACCCAGCTTATAAGCCCAATACAATTAGAGACCATTATGTTTAATAAAATTTTAGTCGTATGCGTGGGCAACATTTGTCGTTCCCCGACTGGAGAGCGAGTTTTACAAAACTTGCTGCCCAACAAAGAAGTGGCCTCTGCCGGTATCGCTGCTGAGAAAAGCCGTTTAATTGGCAAGCCTGCAGACGACACTGCCATTTTAATCGCCGCTGAAAATGGGGTTGATGTTGAAAACCATCAGTCTCAGCAAGTTACGCCACAGCTTTGTGCTCAGTATGACTTGATCTTGGTGATGGAGAAGGGCCATTTAGAAGCGCTTACTCAAATATCGCCGGAGGCTCGCGGAAAAACGATGCTGTTTGGTCAGTGGATTGGCCAGAAAGACATTCCTGACCCTTATCGTCAAAGTCGTGAGGCGTTTGAACACGCTTATAAGCTGATTGACGAAGCGGCGCAAGCTTGGGCAAAAAAACTGTAGGTTTAAATGCAATAGATTTTAGATGCAGTAGGTTTTAAATAGACAGCTTTTTAAATGTCATGCTCTAAATGTAGGCATGGCAAAGCCACCAACGGAATAATATAAAAGAGAAGTACGCGGAGCGTATATATCGTCTCTTAAATAGCAATACTTTAGGAAGTAGCAAACAAATGACAACACAACCCTCTCAGCAATCGCATACAGATAACTCTGATGAGATAGATTTAGGAAAACTGCTTGGCATCTTATTAGATGCTAAATGGCTAATCATGCTCACCACATTCGTTTTTGCTGTGTTTGGTATTGCGTTTGCTTTGCTTTCGACGCCGATATACAAAGCGGATGCCCTGATCCAAATTGAAGAGAAAAGCTCTGGTGGCATCTCTTCTATGGTTGGTGATATGGGTGAATTGTTCTCTCAAGAATCTTCAGCTACAACCGAAGTCGAGATCATCAAATCTCGTATGATCTTGGGTGAAACGGTGGATAAGTTTAACCTCACGACGGTGACCTCACCTAACTATGCACCTATCGTTGGTAAGGGCTTTGCGCGCTTGACCGGCGACATCAACCACATTGCGGTTAGCCGTTTCAACATGCCAAGCTATGCGAGCGGTTACGCACACACCATTCAAATTCTCGATGTCGAGCAGGGCACTTACCAACTGGTTCGTGACGATGGGCGCGTTATCTTGCAAGGCAAGGTGGGTGAGCTAGCCACAGCCGACGACTACAGCTTGTTTGTGGCAGGTTTCGAATCTCATAACGATTTTGAATTCTCTATTAGTCAACGTAGCCGACTAGAAGCGATCGAATGGTTGAAAGCTTCTTTGTCTTTGTCTGAGCAAGGTAAGCAAACCGGTATTTTGAAGCTAAGCTTTGAAGGTGAAAACAAGCAACAGATCTCTGAAATCCTTAATCATATTAGCCAGATCTACTTCTTACAAAACGTGAAGCGTAATTCAGCAGAAGCAGAGAAGAGCCTACAGTTCTTAGAAAGCCACCTTCCGGGCATTAAATCTGAGCTAACGGGCTATGAAGACGTACTAAATAATTACCGCCAAAAGAACGAATCGATCGACTTGGGCTTAGAAGCACAATCAACCCTGAAGGTAATGGTAGAGCTTGAAGCGCAATTGAATGAACTGACGTTTAAAGAGAGTGAAATCAGCCAACGCTTTACTAAAGATCACCCGGCATATAAAGCTCTGCTTGATAAGCGTAAAACGCTGATGGGTGAGAAAGAGCGCTTAAACAAGCAAGTACAAAAGTTGCCGAAAACACAACGTGAAGTACTGCGTATGACACGTGATGTTGAAGTAAACCAACAGATCTACATCCAGCTATTAAACAAGGTTCAAGAGCTGAGCATCATTAAAGCGGGTACGGTCGGTAACGTTCGTATCTTAGATGACGCGCAAGCTTATGCTCGTGCCGTTAAACCGAAGAAGCCATTGATTGTTGTGTTAGCAACGCTGCTGGGTGGCATGCTAAGTGTCGCGTTTGTGTTAGTAAAAGCAGCGTTCCACCGTGGTGTGGAAAGCCCAGACCAAATTGAACAAATCGGCCTTCCGGTTTACGCAGCGGTACCAAAATCTGATTTACAGATTGAACTAACCAACCGCTTTAAATCGAAGAAACAGCAGACCAAGGGGACTCAAGCACTACTTGCTGAATCGAACCCTGCCGATCTTTCGGTTGAAGCACTGCGTGGCCTTCGTACCAGCTTGCACTTCGCGATGCTAGAAGCGAAAAACAACGTTCTGATGATTTCAGGCCCTGCGCCAGGCATTGGTAAATCATTCATCTCGACCAACTTTGCCGCAGTAGCTGCTAAAACAGGCCAAAAGGTATTGTTGATTGATGCCGATATGCGAAAAGGTTACCTACAACAAAGCTTTGGTGTGAACTGGGATAACGGCCTTTCTGATGTGCTGAGCGGCAAGCAAGAGTTCGCTCAATCAGTGAAAACCACACCGGTAGAGAACCTAGATATTATTACTCGCGGCCAAGTACCACCGAACCCATCAGAGCTGCTGATGCACCCACGCTTTGCAGAACTAATGGAATGGGCATCGAAAGAGTATGATTTGGTGATTGTTGATACCCCGCCCGTACTTGCGGTAACCGACCCAAGCATTGTCGGCGCCTTCGCTGGCACCACATTAATGGTCGCGCGTTACGGTCAAAACACCATTAAAGAGATCGATGTAGCTCGCAACCGCTTCGAACAATCGGGCATCGAAGTGAAAGGCGTTATCTTCAACGCCATCGAGAAGAAAGCATCAAGTTCATATGGCTACGGTTATTACAACTATGCGTATTCGAGCGACAAGAAATAAAGTTAAAGAGCAGTAACGAGATGCGAGTAACCGGGTAAACGAAGAGCTAAAGACAGTAACGGGATGCGAGTGGCGAGATACGAAAAGCGCCACTCGAATCCGTTTTTCATCTCTTGTTACTCGTTTACCCGCTCCGCTGCTCGAATCTGCTCTTTTAGCTCTTCGAATCCCGTCTACCCGCCACTCGAATCTATTCTTTATCCAATCTTCAAATTATTCGAAGACTTAGCTTTTGGTTCTCCCCCTTGAACATCGGACTATTGTGAGTGATGGTGTTAATAGAAGGGGGAGTTAGAGGGGGGTGCTAGCGATGCCTAATCAACCCCTCCCAGCCTCCCCTTATATTGATATTTTCTGCCAAGTAACAGTCGTGATAAAGGGGAGGAGCTAAAAGCACCACTATCATATTCTTGTCCTCGCTCTTCACCTCTGCTCTTAATCTCCTCGCATCTGCTCTTTAGCTTTTCGCATCCCGTTTACTCGCTACCCGCATCTATTTTTTAATCACCCCACCCGTTAAATACAATCCAATTGCCGCTAACACCGGATAACCAAACGCTTCATTGGTCATTTCCCCTAATGGCTTCCAATCGTAACCGTGCATGCAGCCAAGAATCACCATCACATGCAGTGCCACATAAGGAATGGTGAACAACAACACAATGTAGCGCTGTACCAACTTAAAAGGTTCATACGCTTTAAGCAGTGCCAGCTTGTGCTTCGCTTTTTCTTCATCAGTAAAAAACATCGCATCTCCTGTGTTGGTGAGTGCATCTAACCCCTTGCTAATCGAAGACTGGCTCCCGAATATTCTTCCGAACAATGTCATACTGCTCCTTGGTTTATTGATTGGCTTTGACCGCATGTATAGCCTTTGACTGTATAACCTTACGGTTCGACAACCTCAGCGAGACCTCTGCTCCGCCATTTATCCGTTGAATTAGATTCCCTATCACGTTCGTCCCTCACTGTAGGGAATGACGACTACTTTTATTAAGTTAATAATCTCACGACTCCGTCATTCCGCCATTCTGTTGCTTTAGATGCGAGGAACGAAGTATCTGGAATCCGCTTTTAGTCTCTTCGCATCTCGCTTACTCGAATCCCGCAACTGCTCTCAAATTATTCGAAGACTTAGCTTTTGGTCCTCCCCCTTGAACACCGGACTATTGTGAGTGATGGTGTTAATAGAAGGGGGAGTTAGAGGGGGTTGCTAGCTAATGCCTAACCAACCCCTCCCAGCCTCCCCTTATATTGATATTTTCTGCCAAGTAACAGTCGTGATAAAGGGGAGGAGCTAAAAGCACAACAACCATCTTCTTCTCCTCGCTCTTAATCTCTTCGCTACTCGTTTACCCGTCACTCGCATCCCGCAACTGCTCTTCAAATTATTCTAAGACTTAGCTTTTGGTCCTCCCCCTTGAACACCGGACTATTGTGAGTGGTGATGTTAATAAAAGGGGGAGTTAGAGGGGGTTGCTAGCTAATGCCTAACCAACCCCTCCCAGCCTCCCCTTATATTGATATTTTCTGCCAAGTAACAGTCGTGATAAAGGGGAGGAGCTAAAAGCACCACTCTCACTTTATTTTCCTCACTTTTCGAATCCCGCATCTGCTCTTAAGCTTTTATCTTCAAAACAGGACACGCTTTATTCACGCCCCAATCTTTATGCCCCTTAACATTCTCATCTGAAATCAAGAACTGCTCTTGCAGTGCAGCCATCAATCCAAACAGCGCCTTACGCTGCGCAAGCGTGAAATTATCTTCTGGTTGCAGCTCGGCATTACAACCGCCAACCAAACAAACCCCAATATTGCCCTTGTTGTGTCCTTTCACATGCGCGCCGGTTTGCGACAGCGGCCTGCCGAGTTCGACATCCCCATTGCGACGAATAACAAAGTGATACCCCACATCGCGCCAGCCTTTCTTTTTATGCCATCGACGAATCTCGGCTACGTCTACATCTTGCTGTGGTGGCGTGGCGCTGCAATGCACCGTAATAAATGAGAATGCCGGGCAATGAGGCAAACGGAGTAAAACCGAAACCAGGCTGAAGGAATAGGGCGCGAGTGAAAAACAAGGCTCTAACGAAGGACTTCGCTCTTCCGAGTCAGCCAGTTTTTGTGAATCAGCAGACGCTTCTAACGGCTGATTTGGAACTCGATCAGTTGCTGGTGGAGTGTTTGACAAAATAAATCCTCGTGTTGTTGTAAATAGGCGATTAAAGACGTTGATAGCGATTCATTTAAATCAGGGTGCAATGCGATGTGTTGTCGCAGACTGGTGGCTACGGTTTTTTCATAGCCGGGGTGGTGGCTGACATAACGTAAATACATCACGTAATAACCCAGAGGCTGCTTACGCCGTGCTCGGCTGATCATCCAACAAATATCGTCATAGCTGGGGGTGTCACCGCATTCATCCTCATTAAAATAACAACCTTCTAAATGGCTTTCTTTATAACCGTTAACTTCATAGCTCAGTACTTGGCCAAACCCATCACTATCACTAAAAAATAACGGCTGACGTGATTGAGTGAGGGAGTTAGCACGGCACTCAATGCTCGCCATACCGGGTTGATACGCTGAAATAAAAAGAGAAACTATCGCCTTCATTAAGCACCTTATTGCTGCATGGGGAGGGCAATGTACTTCAACATTCTTGATTGGGGTTGGCGGGAATAACACGAAAACAGAGGAATACAGAAAAATGAGAGGTGCTTCGAAAAGCCATTGCTTAATAAGGTTGATGTTGCATATCTATCCGAGGCGATTAACCAAACATCTTTTCTTACAACTTATCTCATGGGCCTTTCGCCCCTAAAGCGCCAAAAAGTGTTGTTAATACTTCTGTATATCAATGGATTTCTATACGAATGACTAATTAACAAGGAGCGTTAACCATGTGTGTTTCTCTAATTCTTTCTTTCATCCCATTAAAAACTGGCTCGCCCATCAGCAAGTTGGTGTTATTAAAATTGGCCGATAACGCCGATGCGCGCGGCGTGTGTTTTCCTTCCCTCAATTACTTGGCGCAATATTGCGAAGTGTCGGTAAGAACCGTGAAACGACACGTTAACGAGCTCGAAAAACAAGGTTTTGTGAAGCGGATAAAGCGCTTTGATGATTCAGGACGCCAGCGCAGCAACATATATCAGCTGCGCCTTCCCAGCGACAGCCACATTCAGCAGACCGATCTAGCCCAAGCGAATCAAGAGAACACGAATGTAGAACAAACAGGTTTACCGTCAGCTTCGTCGGAATACCCCCAGAAGACAGAACATGCGCAGAAAACCGACCATTCAGACACTCCCCTGGGTGACTCAAGATCCACCACGGAGAGTGATCACCTGGCACACATAATCTTTCATAAAGAACATAAAACAGACATTCCTTGTAAAACAGCCCCTGATCTTGAAACAGCCTTGTCCCTTGAAAAAGAGCCAACGATATCTCAAGCCACCACTACTCCAATAAGCCAACAGAATGAAGTCGTGATTCACCTGCTCACCAAAGAGGGCAGCGCGCCGATTTATCATGAGTTCACCACCATATTAGAGCGCACCTACCCAAAGTTAGATGTGCTGCAAGAACTGCATGCCATGCAAGCCTGGCTGTACATCAACCCCGATAAGCGCAAACCCTTTGAGCACATTGGTCACTTTGTGAATGGCTGGCTAAGAAGAAGCGCCCAAGCCAAAGCGAAGCGAGACTCATCGCCAGTCTTTAAGCGGGCTAGAGCGGCTAAGCAAACAAAAGCGGCTAAACCAGCAAGGGCTTCTGCTTCTACATCGACCAAGGAAGCTAAAACCCAACCGGCAGCCAAGCCCATGGTTCACAAACAACCCACGCCCGTCTCTCAGGCCCTAGCGGATTACCAAGCCAAAAGCACCACCAATCCGTTCGAAGCACGTATCAAGGCCCTCGTTCAATCCAAATCGCCCTGCACGGATTCTAAAAAGTGACCATTCGATTATTCACAGACGAAGCGCTTGTTCACACAGCCAAAGCTATTAAAAAAATAGCTTAGAAAACCAAGATCTTAGGAAACCAAAAGGCTAGGGCAGACCAAGCGCGAATACAGACAAAAAACGTCAAGAAACAAAAGTAGAATTAGGGAGAGGGCAAATGGACGATATCAGCCTAAAAAAACTGACAACGGAAGAAAAAGTCACCATTTTAGAAAAAGAGATAGCGCGAGTGGAAGGGCGCATTGGCGAGTTCTTGAAACTGCTGGTTAGCTACTACCCACAAGGGCTAACACGCACCGAGATTAAAGCGTTATTGGCGGTAAACAATAACCCGAGCTTCGTCTCGCTGTATAGAAACGGCAATATTTTCATTGATATAGAAAAACGCTACTGTGACGTAGCACAAGAAAACCGATACCACATAGGGACTCAGTACCTACAAGACGTACAATGCTCCCGCTGGGTCAATGCTTTGTGAAGCCTTGTCAGAATTAGGTAAATTGCAAACTGGTCAATATGCACTTGATTTGCTAGACTACTCAGCAAATTAAAACCGTATGAAAAACGCATAAAGCGAACAAATTGTCACTATTGCCTTTAGGAGCCAAACCTAAGGGCGGTAGCGTACCCAAATGCGACTGGCTAGCAAGTTTAAAAGTGCGGTAAGCCGAAAGGTTGAAAGCTGCTTTGGCGGCCTATTGGGGCGGTTTTAAGAAAGTTAGCAAAATCTAGGTTTTACAAGGGATTGTCGAAATCAGACTGTCTCAAAATGAATAAAAAGTGTCTCAGGGGCTTAAAATGGACTGAGACATTTTCGTGAGAGTAAACCTCAAAAATTCTATATACATTCACGTTCGTGAGTTGTTCTAAACAGTATACTACAAGAGAAAACTATGAAGATCCTTGTCACTGGTGGTGCTGGCTTTATCGGCTCTGCAGTCATTCGTCATATCATCAAGAATACATCTGACAGCGTTGTCAACGTTGATAAACTCACTTACGCAGGTAACTTAGAATCTCTTATCGAAGTGGATTCGTCTGAACGCTATGCCTTTGAGCAAGTGGATATTTGCAATCGTTCAGATCTTGACCGAGTGTTCGCTGAGCACAAACCAGATGCAGTGATGCACCTAGCGGCTGAGTCGCACGTTGACCGTTCAATCACTGGCCCAGCGGCGTTTATCGAAACCAATATTGTTGGCACTTATACTTTGTTAGAAGCCACACGCGAATATTGGAATACGCTTGAAGAAGGTGCAAAGTCAGATTTTCGTTTTCATCATATCTCTACAGATGAAGTGTACGGTGACCTTCCGCATCCTGATGAGGTTCCAGAAGGCACAGCGCTGCCAATGTTTTTAGAAACAACCTCGTATGAGCCATCAAGCCCATACTCGGCGTCAAAAGCATCGAGCGATCACCTTGTTCGTGCATGGTTACGTACTTACGGCTTGCCTACTATTGTAACCAACTGCTCCAATAACTACGGCCCATATCACTTCCCTGAAAAACTGATCCCATTGGTTATCCTCAACGCGCTAGAAGGTAAAGATCTACCCATTTACGGTAAAGGCGACCAAATCCGTGACTGGCTGTTTGTAGAAGACCATGCGCGAGCACTCTACAAAGTAGTGACCGAAGGTAAAGTAGGCGAGACCTACAACATCGGTGGTCACAACGAAAAGAAAAACCTCGAAGTCGTGAAGACGATTTGTGACATTCTAGATACGTTAGTACCAAAGGGTTCTGCGTATGCAGAACAAATCACGTACGTTCAAGATCGTCCTGGTCATGACCGTCGTTATGCCATTGACTCATCTAAGATGCAACGTGAATTGGGTTGGACGCCAGAGGAGACGTTCGAAACGGGTCTTCGTAAGACAGTTCAATGGTACCTAGACAATGCCAAGTGGTGTCAAAATGTGCAAGATGGTAGTTACCAACGTGAGCGCCTAGGTGTAGTAGCAGGAGATATGAAGTAATGAAAGGTATCGTATTAGCTGGTGGCTCTGGTACTCGTCTATACCCACTTACACGTGGTGTTTCGAAACAACTCTTGCCGATTTATGACAAGCCAATGGTGTTCTATCCAATATCGACATTAATGCTTGCTGGTATTAAAGATATTTTGATCATCACGACACCTGAAGATAACGCTGGCTTTCAGCGTTTGCTTGGAGATGGCTCTGATTTCGGTATTAATCTTGAGTATGCGATTCAGCCCAGCCCAGATGGCTTAGCACAAGCGTTTATTATCGGTGAAGAGTTCATTGGTGATGACAGCGTGTGTTTAGTGTTGGGTGATAACATCTTCTATGGTCAATCTTTTTCGAAAACACTACAAAGTGCTGCTTCAAGAGAATTTGGCGCGACTGTATTTGGTTACCAAGTGAAAGACCCAGAACGTTTTGGTGTCGTTGAATTTGACGATGAAATGAAGGCAATTTCAATTGAAGAAAAGCCGGAAGCACCAAAGTCCAACTATGCAGTAACAGGTTTGTATTTCTACGACAATCGTGTGGTTGAAATGGCCAAGCAAGTGAAGCCATCTCATCGTGGTGAGCTAGAAGTTACCACACTGAATGAAATGTATCTCAATGATGGGTCACTAAACGTGGAATTGTTAGGTCGTGGTTTTGCGTGGTTAGATACAGGGACTCACGAAAGCCTGCATGAAGCCTCGTCTTTCGTACAAACGATTGAGAATGTTCAAGGCTTAAAAGTCGCGTGTCTAGAAGAAATTGCATGGCGCAACGGTTGGTTGAGTGATGAGCAAGTATTGACGCTGGCTAAGCCGATGATGAAAAACGAATACGGGCAGTATTTGACGCGTCTAGTGACTGAAACTCAGAAAAAGGCAGTGAGCTAATGCGTATCTTAATTACGGGGTGCCATGGTCAAGTGGGTTCAAGTCTAACCGAGCAGTTAGCGAGCCATGAGAATACTGAAGTGTTAGCGCTTGATAGAGAGCATCTTGATATCACCAGTCAAGATGCTGTCAATGCAGCGGTTGCTGAGTTTAAGCCAAGCATCATTATTAATGCGGCGGCACATACAGCGGTTGATAAGGCAGAAGAGGAAGTCGACCTTTCTTACGCGATAAACCGTGATGGTCCAAAATACCTTGCCCAAGCAGCACAAAGTGTTGGTGCTGCCATTTTGCATATCTCGACCGATTATGTCTTTGAAGGCAATAATGCAGGCGAGTATGTGGAAACGGATACTACCAATCCGCAAGGGGTTTACGGCCAAAGTAAGCTTGCCGGTGAAATAGCTGTCGCTGAGGCGTGCGACAAACACATTATCCTTCGTACTGCATGGGTGTTTGGTGAAAGTGGAAACAATTTCGTGAAAACGATGCTGCGTTTAGGTGAGAACAGAGACGCATTGAGTATTGTTGGTGACCAGTTTGGTGGGCCGACTTATGCGGGTGATATCGCCAATACATTGATCCAAATATCGAAGCGAATTAATCAAGGTGATGCTGTTGAGTACGGTGTTTATCATTACTCGGGTTTGCCTCACGTCAGTTGGTTCGACTTTGCTGATGCCATTTTTGATATTGCGGTTGAACAAGGCGTTCTTGAGAAAAAACCGAGATTAACAAGTATTACCACTGACCAATACCCAACCCCTGCAAAGCGTCCAAGCAATTCTCGTTTAAGTACTGAAAAAATCACGCTAGGTTTGTCGGTTAAAGCGAGCGATTGGAAGGCCGCGTTAAACAATATTCAAGCGTATACGGAATAATAAAATGGAAGTAATCGATACTCGTATTCCAGATGTAAAAATCATAGAGCCAAGTGTATTTGGTGATGAACGTGGTTTCTTTATGGAAACCTGGAATCAAAAGAAATTTGAAGAGTTAGTGACAGGTAAGCCTACTCAATTTGTACAAGATAATCACTCTAAATCGAAGAAAGGTATCTTACGCGGCCTGCATTACCAAACTGAAAACACCCAAGGCAAGTTAGTTCGTGTCGTTTCTGGTGAAGTGTTTGATGTGGCAGTTGATATTCGCAAAGATTCCCCAACTTTTGGGCAGTGGGTAGGAGAGTACTTATCTGCTGAAAACAAACGTCAATTGTGGGTGCCAGAAGGGTTTGCGCATGGTTTTTATGTAACTAGTGAAGAGGCTGAGTTCGTTTATAAATGTACGGATTATTACAACCCATCTGCAGAGTACTCCATACATTGGAACGATGAGTCACTAGCAATAAAATGGCCAATTAAAGAACAGCCAGAACTCTCAGTTAAAGATATTAATGCTCTCAGATTTATAGATATTAAGGCTTTGAAATGATTAAAAAAAAGAAAAGAGTTCTGACAGTTTTTGGTACACGTCCTGAAGCAATCAAGATGGCACCATTGGTTCATTCTTTAGCAAACGATGAACGTTTTGAAGCGAAAGTTTGTGTAACCGCGCAACATCGCGAAATGTTAGATCAAGTGTTAGAACTATTTGAAATAGAACCTGACTATGATCTTAACTTAATGAAGGCTGGGCAAACATTAAGTGATGTAACAGCAGGAATATTACTTAACCTAAAGCCTATATTACAAGAGTTTAAACCTGATGTCGTTTTAGTTCATGGTGATACAGCAACGACGTTCGCAGCAAGTCTGGCTGCTTATTATGAGCAAATCTCAGTAGGGCATGTTGAAGCTGGCCTGCGTACAGGAAATATCTATTCACCTTGGCCAGAAGAAGGTAACCGCCGGCTTACTGGTGCGTTAACTAAATACCACTTTGCGCCAACCGAAACATCCAAAGCTAACTTATTGAAAGAAAACTTTGATGAGGGTGCAATTACAGTAACTGGTAATACGGTAATCGATGCACTGTTAATGATTAAAGACAGAATTGACATTGATACTGTTTTAAATGAAACATTGGCTGCGCAGTTTTCATTTCTAGATGAAAGCAAAAAACTAATCCTAGTTACAGGGCACCGACGTGAGAGTTTTGGTTGTGGTTTTGAGCGGATCTGTGAGTCACTAGCCATCACTGCAAAAGCGCACCCTGAAACACAAATATTATATCCAATGCACCTAAATCCGAATGTGCGTGAACCAGTTAATCGTATTTTATCAGGTATTGGTAATATTCATCTTATCGAACCACAACAGTATTTACCGTTTATTTATTTAATGAATAGAGCAAATATTATTTTAACTGATTCCGGTGGAATTCAAGAAGAAGCACCATCACTCGGAAAGCCTGTATTGGTAATGCGTGATACAACTGAACGGCCCGAAGCAATACAAGCTGGTACAGTAAAATTGGTTGGTACTGACGTTGAAACTATAACCTCAAGTATTACTGAACTATTAACCGATAGAAAAATTTATAAAGAGATGAGCTTTGCCCATAACCCATATGGAGATGGAGAAGCTTGCAAGAAAATTTTAATAGAACTAGCTAAATAATATATTGGAAAAAAAATGTCATTTGAAACAATTTCTGTTATCGGCTTAGGTTATATTGGATTACCTACAGCAGCTATGTTTGCTTCGAGAAAATTGAAAGTAATTGGTGTTGATGTAAATCAACATGCAGTCGACACAATTAATCGTGGTGAAATTCATATTGTTGAACCAGATTTAGATATGTTGGTAAGTGCAGCTGTTCAACAAGGTTATTTAAAAGCGGTGACACAACCAGAACCTGCGGATGCTTTTTTAATTGCGGTCCCAACACCATTTAAATCTTGTCAAGAAGGGGACGTTCCGGAACCTGATTTAAAGTACATACAAGCGGCTTCTGAAGCGTTAGCACCAGTTTTGAAAAAAGGTGATTTGGTTATTCTTGAGTCGACGTCACCAGTTGGTGCAACAGAGCAAATGGCTGAGTGGCTTGCGGAATATCGTGTAGATTTATCTTTCCCACAGCAAGTCGGCGAAAGTGCGGATATTAATGTGGCCCATTGCCCTGAGCGAGTTTTGCCAGGAAAGGTAGTCACGGAACTTGTTCAAAACGACCGTGTTATCGGTGGTATAACTAAGCGGTGCTCAGAGCGTTCAGTAGAACTTTATAAAACATTTGTTATGGGAGAGTGTGTAGTTACAAACGCTCGCACTGCAGAAATGGCGAAGCTAACAGAAAACTCATCTCGTGATGTGCAAATAGCCTTTGCGAATGAACTTTCTATTATTTGTGATGAGTTAGATATAAATGTATGGGAGCTTATAGAACTTTCAAATCGACATCCCCGTGTCAATATATTACAACCTGGGCCAGGTGTTGGCGGGCACTGCATTGCTGTTGACCCATGGTTTATTGTTTCTAAAACCCCCGAAAAAGCAAAGCTTATTCATACGGCTCGTAATGTAAATGATCACAAACCTAACTGGGTGATAAATAAAGTTAAATTAGCCGTTACCGAATTTTTGAATACCAACCCAACTAAAACTGAAAAAGACGTAACTATTGCTTGTTACGGGCTAGCATTTAAACCTGATATCGATGATTTACGAGAAAGTCCAGCCTTAGATATAACTAAGTCAATTGCAGATTTTCATGTAGGGCGAGTCTTAGCTATTGAACCAAATATTAAGTCAATTAGCTATGATAACATTGAATTGGTTACAATTGATGAGTCGCTTGATAAAACAGATATTCATGTAATGTTAGTAGATCATAAGCAGTTCAAGAAGATAAAATTGACTGATAATTATGTGATTGACACAAAGGGAATTTGGTGAGTTTGATAATTTTATGAAAAGTAGATTTATTAGAAAGATAAAAGAGGTTGTTGATACAATACTTAATTTAGATGTGGTATTGCACTATCGAATAGTTTCTGATCGTTTGCAAGATGACGCTCTAAAATTGAATAGTTCTATAATAGAACCCATAAAACCCGGACAGAATGAACTAATCGTTTCTTTAACAACATACAGTAAAAGAATACATGATGTACATCTTGTAATTGAGACTATTGCTCAACAAACACTAAAACCCAACAGAATTATACTTTGGTTGGATAAAGATGAGTTTACTTTAGATTCTTTGCCATTGGTTTTACGTAGACAAATCGATAGAGGGTTAGAGATTAGATTCTGCAAGAACACGAAATCATATAAAAAGTTAATACCAACTTTGGAGATTTTCCCAAACTCAGATATATTGACTATTGATGATGACATCCTTTATCCGTACGACATGATAGAGTTGATGATTAAAGAGAAGTTACAATATGGTCAGTGTGTAATTGCTAATATGGTGCATGAAATAACGTATGATAAGTCAGGAATATCACCATATGAAAATTGGATATTTGACTCTGAATATATGACTAGTAGTCATAGAGTTTTCCCTGTTGGTGCCGGTGGGGTTTTATATCCTGCAGGTGTTTTACATCGAGAATGTTTAGACGTCAGTCAGTTTTCCGAATTGGCCCCTAATGCTGATGATGTCTGGTTTAAGGCGATGACTATGTTAAATGGCTATAAATCAAAAAAAGTAAGTGATACAAGAGCGTTTAAAGATAGGTTCCTCGTTATTAAGGCTAATCAAGATATTGGTTTATTTAATTCTAACTTAATTGAGTCAGAGAATGACTTGCAAATAGCTAATGTGTTTAAGCGTTACAAATTATTAAAAATAACTGACTAGGTTACTGATGATCAATGAAAGGTCACTAAAAGATAAGGCAATAAGTGGGGTGAAATGGACAAGTGTTTCATCCATTATCCTTGCCTTTTTACAACTAATTCAAGTGTCCATATTAGCTAGATATCTGTCACCATCCGATTTTGGCCTAATGGCAATTGTTACTGTAATAGTAGGTTTTTGTTCAATGTTTATGGATATGGGGATATCCAGTGCCATAATACATAAGCAAGATATTACACATAGGCAATTATCTAGTTTATATTGGCTTAATGTATTTTCTGGGGTTGCTTTATTTATATTTATTTACTTATCATCAGAAATTATTGCTTATTACTATAACGAACCAGATTTGGTAACGTTAATTAAACTTCTGTCTATTACTTTTTTTATTTCTTCGGTTGGAAATCAATATCGAGTGCTAAATCAAAAAGAATTGAATTTTAACTTTTTAGCAAAGGTCGAAGTAGCAGCTGTATTAATTTCTTTTTTTGTAGCCGTTGTCTGTGCTATGTGTGGTTACGGTGTTTATTCATTAGTTTATGCTACGCTAGTAAATGTGACTATCTCCAATGGTCTCTTTGTATTGTTTGGTTATAGCTCATATAAGCCATTATTGATATATAAACATAGTGATGTAAAGGAGTTAATTAAGTTTGGAGCTTTTCAAATGGGAGAGAGAAGTATTAACTACTTTAACTCTCAGTTTGATATTATTTTGATTGGGAAATTATTGGGTACAGAAGCGCTGGGAATTTATAGTGTAGCAAAAACATTCGTAATGAAGCCAGCTCAAATAATAAATCCAATATTAACAAAAGTGACATTCCCAGTGATGTCTAAGTTACAAAATGATATTAAAAAGTTAAAGTTTGTATATATCAATATGATTTATTATTTGTGCTTAGTTAATTTTCCTATTTACACTGCAATCGCTGTCTTAGCAGAACCTATCGTATTATCTGTTTTTGGTAAAGAATGGTTAGAATCAGTAAAGATATTACAGGTGCTATCTATATACTTCATGCTTCGTTCAATATTGAATCCTGTTGGAGCTTTACAGCTTGCAAGAGGTCGAGCTGACCTTGGGTTTTATTGGAACTTGGCTCTCGCTACTATTGTCCCTTGTACCATTTACTTTGGCAGCTTTTATGGGCTAATTGGTGTATCCGTTGCCCTATTGTCGTTGCAGATATTTATCAATTTTCCGGCTTGGTATTTTATGGTTTACCCGTTATGTGATATCAGTTTTAAATTGTATTTCTTAAATATTTTAAAGCCAATTATAATAACTTTTTGTACACTGGGCATTTCAATTGTTGTAGCCAACGGTTTTGTTGACTATGATGAAAAGTTTTTGTTTGCTGTTGTTTTTTCTACAAACTTCATAGTGTGGTATTCTCTTTTTCTTTACAGATTTGATGATAACTTACATGGGGTTTTACTGAATTTTTGGTATAGGTTTAAGTCTAAGTAGATTTTAATTTGTTAAATAATAGATATTGAAAATATCTGGTAATAATTTATGTTTAATAAAGAAGAAAGGGTATATATTTAGCTATGGATAGTCTGATATATGTATTACAATCTATAGTGTTATTCCCAATTGCTTATTTCTTTGTCGGATTTTTAGTCAAAAAAATAAGTTTTAAATTTTTAGAAAAAAGAGAACATCGTCTAGGATGTATTGACGGGTTGAGAGGGTACTTAGCAATATTTGTATTTATCACGCATGGTCAACTTACTTGGCATTATAATATAACAGGTGACTGGGGTGGTAATCCACTCATAAAAAGTAATTTCGGTTTCATAGGTGTATCCCTCTTCTTTATGATTACTGGATATTTATTTATATCCAAAATTGTGGTTAGAAAAGGTAAGGTGGATTGGCTTTATCTATTTGAATCAAGAATATTTAGAATCTACCCGTTATATATTTTTGTTTTATTTTTAGTGTCAGTTATAGTTTTTTCAAGTGATCCAAATATTAATAGTTCCTTTGGTAGCTTATTTTATGACTACTTTAAATGGTTGGTCTTCTACGGTGGGAATATAAATGAATATAAAAACACCACAGTAATAGTAGCTGGAGTAATATGGACTTTAAAGTACGAATGGATGTTTTATCTCGCTTTACCATTGATTGCAAAGGTTATCTTTAAATTTAAAACCCTTGGTGTGTTGGCTCTTTTAGTTCTTTCACTAGTAGGTTACTTTTTTCCATTCACAATAATCACTGCCATTTCGTCAGAGTACCTTATCTTATTTTTTATAGGGGGAGGGGTAGTTTACCTAAATACTACTAACATAATTAATAAAATAGATTTCGATAGTTTTTCATGCTCGGCATTTACATTATTATTTTTTTTGTTTTCAGTATTAACATCAAAATCATATCCAACATTATCTTTGATTTCTCTAGTTTTGGTATTTATAACCATTTGTAATGGGACATCTATATTTGGTCTGTTATCAACAAAATCATCTATACTATTAGGGGAAATTAGTTATAGTATATATTTGATTCATGGTGTAATCCTGTATACGTTTTTCACAATATTTAATATTATAGATTTGGGTGAATATGGTTTTATTGCGTTTAACCTGATACTTCTTCCTTTAATGACAATGCTGGTAATTATAATATCCTCTCTGACTTTTCTTTATATTGAAAAGCCCGGAATAGATCTTGGAAAAAAAAGATATTTGGTAAGTTCCCTAATTATGTTGAAAAATATAACTTCTCTCCATAAAAATTATTTGAGGTCTAAATGAAGAAAGTAATCATATTAACATATGACATGATACCCTACTCACATTCATTTGGTGGTTGCCAAAGAATGTTTTTTCTAGCCGATTTTTTATTCACTGAAGGTCAAGATGTAACAGTTATAGCATCTAAGAAAATAGATAATGGTAATTTTGGTAAGTCAATAAAATTTAAAACTAAATACTATGGTGATGAGGTGATAAGCAACTTATCAGATATAGTAACGAATAATAATACATTTACTAAGGTAAAGTCTTTAATACGGGTTTTTGCTGAAAAGGTTGTTAATTTTTATTTTAATGAACCTTCAAACGTAATGGCATTTAAAGCAAATGTTTGGTTAAATAAATATAAAAAGGATATTCTTGATGAAATAAGTCTGGGGGTAGATACGGTTATTATTTCAGGTCCACCTTTTGTACTTTTTTCATTTGTTAAAGAAGTGAAAAAGACTTATCCGAATGTTAATGTGATTATTGACTATCGCGACCCATGGGGGTTGTGGAATTTTAAAAAATCATATGCATATATTAGAGAAAAGCAGACTTTGACAAGCGCGGATAAAATTGTTGTAGTAACACCTTTAGCTAAAGAAGAAACCATAAATCACTTTAAGATTATCGATAAAAATAAGGTAGATGTTATTTATAATGGTTACTCTGATTCTGTTTGGAAAGACGTTATGAAAATAAATAGTCCCAAACAAGAGGGGAAATTAAAAATTGCATTTGTTGGTGCAATTGATTTCTCCGAGTATTCATATCGTGATACTTCAAAGCTGCTCAGGGTCTATACGAGTTACTCTGACCTCGTAGAACTCTCTTTTATTGGTGTGGAGAAAACGCCTGCGACATTAAAAATAATGGATACATTTCCAGAGATTAATTTCATTACGAAAGTAACACAAGAGGAGTCTATTGATTACATGTTAAGAAGTGACATTTTACTGACTCTCCACACCGCTAATGATGACTCTGGTAAATTTCTCATTCAAGGTAAAATATTTGATTATATGAAAGCAAAAAAACCAATTTGGTCAATTGGTGCACTATCGGATTTTTCTAATCTATTCATATTAGAAAACAATCTTGGTTTGGTTAGTGAAAATACAGTTGAGAGCATTAACGAATCTCTGGATATATTTTTAGAACTAAAATCTGCCAACAAAATTTATTCTAGTTATCAAGTGGATGAGGATTTTGTTATGAAATTTTCAAGAGAAAATCAAAACATGAAATACTTAGATTTATTGTAGTGATTATATGAATTTTAACAAAACAGTAAATATCATTGTATTGAACTTTAATAATTCGGGAGATACCGTTGAGTGTTTAGAAAGTATATTAGAATCTAACCAAAATAATTTCCGAATAATTGTTGTTGATAATGCATCCACTGACAACTCATATGAAGTTTTACTTAATTGGTTTGAGTTGCACACAACCAAAAAAACTTTAGGGGAATCAAGTTTTGATACTTTTTCAGATGGAGATACCCCTCCAAATGAAGGCTTCCTTAAACGGCTAGTTTTGATTAAATCTCTGAATAATAATGGTTATGGAGCTGGTAACAACATAGCAATTCGTATTTTAAAAGGTTCAGTCGATAGTGAGTATATTTGGATATTAAATAATGACACAGCGATTCTTCCAGATACTATGGAACAACTATTAATTAGTATGAATGACCTTGAAAAAGTTAATAATGTGGGATTTATAGGAAGTCATATCTTATATTATGATGAAAAAGAATTAAGCCAAAGTGCAGGGTATTTAAATAAAATACTTTGGAAAAGAAAGGGGCTTGTTGAAGGTCATGAATTATCAAAACAGGGCACCTACGAGGTTGATGACTTAAGTGGTTGTTCTTTGTTTTTTTCCATGAATATGGTCGAGTCAATTGGCCTAATTCCTGAAGAGTATTTTTTGTATTTTGAAGAAACTGATTGGATATACAATGCTAAGCTACAAGGATTTAAACATTTTGTAAACTCACATTCAAAGTTATATCATAAAGAGGCGCGCTCTACAGGTGGCGTGAGCTCCCCTTTTGTTCTGTACTATATGACTCGGAATAAACTCAACTTTATTCGGAAAAACTTCCATAGTTACTTTTTACCTTACTCTATATTTTTCAGCTTTAAAATACTGCTCAAGGCAGGATTTTTTAGTTTTCAAAATACAAAAATGTCTCAAGCGGTTTTCAAGGGATTATTTCATGGTCTTATTAATGTAAAAGGTAAATAGCAGTGTTTTTCTATAGTTGCTTTGTTTTTCTAGTTTCAGGTCTATTTTTTACTTCGTATCTGACAAAATCAAATATTTTTTCATTGTTCGCTCTTTTTTTGATCGTAATGCTCAGTGCGACTCGATTAGAAATTGGATATGATTATTTTAATTATGTTGGTTTTTATTCTGTGCACCTTCCTGAGTCTTTAGAGCCTTTATTTAAACTATCAATCAATCTAATGAATAGTTTTGATTTGCATTATAGAGAATTTTTTTTTATTTATTCGATTGTTACCATCTTCGTATTATATATAGCGATTGCTAAATACACCCCATATCGAAAGTCTGCATTATTAATTTTTATTCTTATACCTGGATTGTATTTAAACTCTTTTTCAATTATTAGGCAAAGTATCGCTGCATCTTTTGTTTTTTTTGCAATATATTACCTGATTTATGAGAAGAAATATGTAAAGTTTTGGGTTTTGTCATTAATCGCGATCTGTTTTCATTACCCTGTTGTTTTAGTGGTTCTACTAGTTTCTTTGTTTAAGAGCCTATTAAATAAGGAAGGTAGCTTTAAGTTCTATTGTTTTATTGTGATGACAAGCTTGGTTATATATAAAGCTGGTGTAGCCTCTTTTGTTTTAAGTATGATTGGGGGGAAATACTCATTATATGCTTCATTTGTTCAACCGGTAAGTGTTCTCAAGTTGTTGGTTTTGAATTTTTATATTTTGATTTTGTTGTGTTTTAAAAAGCAGTTTATCAAAGATGAGAGAGATGTTTTTGTTGTTAATCTTCTTGTCATTGGGGTTTTGATCGTGAATATTTTTGCTGACTTTACTCCCGTATCAAGATTAGGTTATTATTTACTTATTTTCCAAATAATAATAGTACCTAAACTTATTTATTCTTTTCCATCTTCTAACCTACGTCAAACAAGTTTAAAAACATTGGTAATTGCAATTACAATGTTTTATTACTTTTCGATGTTTACAAACTCTTTATATGTTGACTCTCGTCAGGATATCTACCCTAAACTTACACCGTATAATAGTTGGTTGCTTAGTGAATAAATATAAATATACTATTATTATCCCTTCTTTTAATTCCTCTGAAACAATCATTAACTGTTTAGAAAGCTGTCTTTCTCAATCATTTGAGAATTATGAGATAGTTATAGTAGATGATTGTAGTACGGATAATTCTTGCTCTTTGATTGAGGCGTATATAGCTAAAAATAACCTACATTTAAAAATTAAGCTGATAAAATTATGTGAGAATAATGGTCCTGCCAACGCGAGAAATATTGGTGTCGAGGTGTCTAATTCCGATTATATAGCTTTATTAGATTCTGATGATTCATTTTATAAAGAAAAATTATTAATTATAGACCGAATTTTAACCGAAGATTCTTCAATCGACCTAATTGGTCATGCTTATTCTGTTAATGAAATTATTGATAATGATGGTTCAAGTAAAGTTCAAGAAATTAATTTAATATCTTTGTTGTTTAGGAATTTTGCTGTCACCCCTTCAGTTGTTTTTAGAAAAGATATAGCTACTAGATTCGATGCGTCCTTACGTTATACAGAAGACCATGATTTTTTTCTTCGGGTGAAGTCTGATGGGTATGTTATTAAATATTTAGATCTTCCTCTTGTAAGGTTAAATCGCCCCGTATTAAGTTCTGGCGGTCTTAGTTCAAATAAGTTACAGATGAGGAGAGGAGAAATGAAAATGCTTACTAAATTTTGTACGAGCAGGATTAAATATTTACCTTTGCTTCCTTTTTTATTATTATTTTCACTACTCAAGCATGTTGTTAATTTTGTAAAAGCAGTAGTCGCGTAGTTTTAGGTTGTCTCATTAATAAATTGGTTTGAATTATGTCTGTATATATATCAGTGGTTTCACATGGTCATGGCGATTTGATAGAACAATTATCGTGCTTAAAAAAATTAGCGGAAAAATTTATTGTCGTTGTTAAAATTAATTTAGAAGAAAAAAATCTACCTACCTACTTGGAACAAAATAACATTCATTATGTTGATGGTAATTATGGTTTGGGCTTTGGCCATAATAACAATATAGTGTTTTCTTATTGCTGGGAAAATCTAGATATGAAAGAAGATGATTTCTTTATTGTATTCAACCCTGACGTTCTGTCGAGTACAGAAAGCATAGAAGAACTAATTGAATCAATGCGAAAAGAAAAGTCAGGTATTGCCGCTGTTAATTTGTTCAGAGATAGTGATTATTCTATACCCGATAACTCAATTCGTATTTTCCCTAGTCTAACTCAGTTCATTAAATCATTTTTGGGGCTGGGTAATACTGCAATTATAGATAAAAGTAAAATTAAACAGAAAGTTAATATTGATTGGGCTGCTGGTTCTTTCTTAGCATTTACTGCTTCTCATTATGCACGTTTAAAAGGGTTTGATGAAGGGTATTTTATGTATTGCGAAGATATCGATATTTGTTACCGAAGTAAGGTGTTGGGTGTGCCTGTGATTTTTTACCCGCAGATAAAAATGTTACATCTGGCTGAACATGCAAACAGGTCCATTTTCTCCAAACATTTCTATTGGCACGTTAATAGTGTTATTCGATTTTTGTTGTCTAAAAAAGGTTTTGCTCGTGCTAGTAGTTCCCTCTAATTTAGTGCGCTTTAGCTTTAATAGCTGCTATTTTAATTATATGCTTTTTTGATTAGTATGGTTAATTCTAATTAGCATCAAAAAATACAAAAATAAAGGACACCCATGTATTTCACAGCTTTCAAATCGCCGACTAGCCTTACTTTATCTGTTTAGATTTTATTTACTGGTGTTCAGGGTCAGGGCAAGATCATGAAAAACCCATATGGAATAAGGGGTAGCGTGAAGTGATGTTTCCACTAATTTGTACACTGAAGTCACAACAAATTCAATACATTCAAGATCGA